>CABSKZ010000014.1 GCA_902478395.1 uncultured Eubacteriales bacterium
ATTTAATATTATAGTCAAACACAGACCGAACGCCGTCTCCGTTCGGTCTGTGTTTTGAAATGCGTCAGCAGTATTGATGAACAAAGGAAGCACCGTTACAAATAATGTGCTCCGTGCCAGAGGCGTTTCTGCGTGCAAAGTGGTTTTTATAAGGAGAACAACCTGGCTATGGACGAAAAATTTTCACTGGAAGGAATATAAAATGGACATCTCAAACACCTTGAATTACTGTATCGAAAAAATGTTGGACAACGTACGGAATTTTGGCAGCCTATATCCGAACGCGCAGAGTGCCGGATATGTTTATGGCTTACAGGATAATACACAGGACTGGACAAACGGATTTTACACCGGACTGCTGTGGCTTTGCTATGAACTGACAGGAAATGTAGAATTTAAACAAAAAGCACAGGAGTATACACAGGATTTCCAAAAGAGATATGACGCAAGAGCAGGACTCAATACGCACGACATTGGCTTTCTGTACTCTCTGTCTGCGGTTGCGGACTATAAGGTCACAAAAAATGAAGAAGCAAAAAAGCTTGCGGTGGGCGCGGCGGATTTGCTGTGTGAACGGTATAAGCCGAAGGGCGGATTTATTCAGGCGTGGGGTGATTTGGACGACGATGAAAGCTGCCGTTTGATTATCGACTGCCTGCTCAATATTCCGCTTTTGTTTTGGGCGTATGAAGCGACAGGCGACGCAAAGTATGATATCATAGCGCGTACCCATCTTTATACGACGCTCAACGTAATTATCCGCGACGACTTCACGACGCACCACACGTTCTATTTTGACCCTGAAACCGGCAAACCCCTCAAAGGGGTGCAGCATCAGGGTTATTCAGATTCCTCCTGCTGGGCGCGCGGACAGGCGTGGGGAATCTGTGGAACAGCATATGCCTATTCATACACAAAAGACAGCTATCTGATTGAGGTATTCAAGAATCTTTTGAATTGCTACACAACAAGATTGCCGGACGATTTTATTCCCTATTGGGATATGATATTTACCTCCGGAGACGAACCGCGGGACACTTCTGCCGCCGCAATTGCGTTGTGTGGTATGCTGCATATGAGGAAGCACACCGGTTTACATGAATTTGACGAGCTTATTGATAAAACGTTAAAATCGTTGTGTGAAAATTACACTACAAAAGACAAGCAAGCTTCAAACGGCTTGCTGACGGATGGAATGTATGCGCGCACAAGAAATGACAATCCAGAGTGCAATATCTGGGGGGACTACTTCTTTCTGGAGGCACTTATGCGTCTGAAAAACGACGCGTGGGCCGAATATTTTTAAAGCACACTCTCTTTTTTGAATAACAATAGTTAAAACAGAAACCCAACCGGATTTCCAAGCAATCCGGTTGGGTTTCTGTTTTCTATAAAAGCGTGGCGTAAACATCAGAGAAGAGCCCTTTTCTTTATCAGAAAAGGGCTCTTCGATTCATTCTAACGTGGATGAAGATTTCTACTTGTCAAACGTAACACGAAAGGTCATAATTGCATATGGTTTGACGGCGATTTGTATGGAATTGTCCTTTACCTCTAGCTGGCGCAGGGCGGATTCATCCAGCTTGACCTCTTCGACGGAGTGAACTCTTTTGTCAAATGAAATGCAATCGGCGAGGTCTTTACCGGTCGGATTATAGACCCGTAAAATGATATTTCCTTCCTCATCAGCCTTTAAAGCCGACAGGCATAAATCCTTGTGGGTATATTTCATGAAAGAATACTCGCTTGTAATTATACCGCCCTCAGAGACGCCCATTTCCGCCGCAGCCATCGGCGCAATGTATTTCCGGCTCTCAGCAATTAAATCTTCGTTATTGTGGAACAGAACAGCATATTCAAACACAAAATTGCCAAGGCATTGCGAGGTCTCATTTTCAAAGGAAATCAGCAGGTCGTTATGAATTGGGAATGTTCCAGATGCGGCGCGGAAAAGCGTCAGGGATATAACAGCTCCGTCTTCATTCTTTGTGCCCACTTCTTTTATACCCTTGCTAAACAGCGCAAAGGCAGATTTCTCGTCGGAAATATTCACGAAATTCTGCATGGCCTGTCTTTCCAGCTCGTCCCCCTTGATTCCATTTCGATTTGTGAACGGATCAACCTCCCGTTCCCGGATTTCAAAAGGCGCTTCCCAGTCTGCGGATTTTGTCTGCATCCCGGTCGGGAAATCGACGACCAGCATATGGTCCTTGGAGCGGTTTGTCAGGCTGGTCTTAAAATCAATTCGCTTGGAATTTTTCTGAACTGTTATTTCCGTTGTGATTTCTGTCGGCAGCTTTTTATCCGACCGTGTCTGTCCTTCCAGTCCTTCCGGTATCTCCAGTGTAATGGTCACCCGGTAAGTGGCAAGGAGGCCGGAATTCGCAATCAGCTCAATGCGTGCGGCGCTGCCCTTGCTGGAAATAATGCTGTTTTTCAGAGGTTCCCGGTGAATCCAAAAATCTCCGCAGGAACCGATATCACGGAATACGTTCAGTTCGTGGTAGGTCCTTTTCGTATCGTAATCATACACGTCAATGCTGCCGTTTGCTGCTATTGTGACTCTGATGAGACCGTTGTCCAGCACATTTCCACAAATACCGATAGGACGGTACGGGGAAATGCCGATGGGGAACGGATTCGTAGATGTACCTGTGCTGCCCTTAATCCGTTTTACCCTATAGGTTTTAAAGCCCATCGCCGGAACGCCGGTCACATATACGTTTAACGTAAACCGGTCGGAATAGACGGACTGCGGACGGAACCGCCGGTGTATCATTGCCAGGTTAAATTTCTCCTGGCCTATTTTATAACTTTCAACCCGGTTGCCGTCGAGGTCCTCTATCCAGAAGTCTTCGGTCAATTCCTCCTGCGGCAAATCGATTGTCAGTTCAATTACTTCACTGCGGGGATATGGCGTCGTGTTAAAGACGGTCAGAGCAATATCTTCCTTATCGAACCCGCTGAAATCAATCAAACTGGCGATTCCTTCAATTGCCCGTTTGGTGATGGAATCCGCGATTTCCTGAACCTGGGCCAGCCTGTTTAGATTGTCAGTTTTTATCTTCGGATCGCCGGAACCGTGGATGGAGTCATGGGCCTGCGCCTGGAAGAGGTATTTCCATGCCAGTTCTATTATCTCGCTCGGATAGTTGCCCCCGTTTGCCTGCGCGATTACGGAAAGGGGTTCGCTATAGTTTAACAACGTGTTCTCAGCGTGAAAACTGGCTTGTTTAATGTCCGTATTCGTGCCCATTGTTTCACTGTGGACATGGCTGACAGGCCCAAACCGCATTTCACCCGTGTATTGTTTCAAACCTTCCGTATCAACCGTCTTTTTAAACTCGTTAAAATAAATCTCCGGGTTGGATGAAACGAGTTCGAGTTCGTCCTTAAACAGCGCATTCGTCGTTTGAATTACTTCCGGAATTTCTTTAAACGGAGACGTGAAATCGGTTCCGTCAAACGCGGCGAAAACTTCATCAGAGGCGCTTTCCGTAAGGTCGCTCATAATGGTTTCGATGCACTCTTTAATTTTTTCCTTCCGTATCCGGATATCAGGCTCCAGCAGGCAGGCGTACATCTTTTTATGCTGTGCGTCGTTCAAATGGCACAGGCGCTTTCCGTCGGTAAATTTGGCCTCCCAGCCAGGCTTCTTTGCATCTCCTCCCAGAAGCACGGGGATATCGAAATCAAAATAAAAATTCCATCTCTTTTCTTTGCCGAGACGGGTTGCCAGGGCACGGCTTCCGTCAGGTGCAATCCAGAGAAATTCACTCTGCGGGAAGGCCTTGGTGGATGCCCCTTTGTAAAACATGATATCATGAATGCCGAAGCCGCTGTAAATCTGCGGCAGCTGGGCCATCTGCCCGAAGGAAAAGATGGAGTAGCCGACCTTCATCGGTTCTCCAAACCGCCTGCAGACCTTAGCTCCCATGAGCAGGTTACGCACAACACTTTCCGGATTCACGCTGTAGCAGTCAACCAGGCTGTACCACGGCCCGATTAAAATCCTGCCGTCACGAATCAGCTTCGATAACCGCTCCTTCATGTGTGGTTTTACTTCCAGATAATCGTCTAATACGACCGCCTGTCCATCCAGGGTAAAATACTTATATTCCGCATTGTTTTCCATGATTTCGATAAGGTCGTCCATCATCTCAACCATCATAATTCTGGTTTCCTGAAACGAGTGGCGGTGCTCCCTGTCCAAATGGGAATTTGATAAAATATGTAATTTTTTCACTGTTATTGCTCCTTTTGATGAAGATAGATTCTCTTAAAATAGCAAAAGTATATTATGGCTAACGCGCTTCGTTTTTGATGATTTTCAGAATTTCAACGAAGTTTTCACAATAATGCGTACAGACCTCTTTTGTCCCGCTTTCCACGATGTTTCCGCCGCTGATGCCAATGGTGGGGTACCCTGCCAGGCGCACCGAACAGACACCTGCGCCGCTGTCCTCTATGCCGATTACGCGGTTTCTTTCCGCAAAGCTTATTCCCAGCCCCACCGTACAGGTCTCGGCGTATAGCCAAGGGTGCGGCTTGGGGGAAAGCTCTCCTAACGTTCCGACGGCTCCCTTTCGAAGTGGATAACCCGCAGAAATGATAGCATCATAAAATTCCTTCGGATCGCCCATGCCAAGGGTCTGGAACGCGGATAAGATTTCAGGCCACGCTTTCTCATACAGCCCTGAGGTGACAAGTCCAATTTTTATCCCCATGGATTTCAGTTCCAAAAGAAAATCCTTTACCCCGTCCGTTGGAGTAAACGCATTTTTCCGCCCCCTTCCGGCCATGATTTCTTTCATTTCCCTGTTGGTATGCGCGAAATAGAAATTGCGCGCATCCTCCAGGGAGCGTTCCGGGCAATACTTGCTGATGCAATATTGCAGGTGCTCGGAAACGCTGTGGCCGGAAACGAACGGAATATCCGCTTCCTCCAGCTCGAAATTTGGATTGCCAAGAAGGCTGGCAATCGAAAGCTGGATAATCCAAATCCAGAATTCCTCACTCCTGACGCTTGTGCCGTCCAAATCCATTAAGACGGCCCTGACCGGAGTTTCCAGCTGAACCGGATGAACCGGGTAATATGCTGGATACCCCAAAGCGGATTTCACGCAGGCCAATGCGTGGCTTTCGAACGACACAAACTCCACCTTGCCGTCTCCCGTTTCGGCAATGCTTTGCACCCCGTCTTTTCCTGCTTGAAACCGTTTGTCCTCTGTTTCCTCTAAAAGCCGGAAGCCCGATGCTTCCGATATGTTTCCCAATCCTGGAATCTGTACTAGCATGTTTTTCTTCTCCTGTTCTAATATGCAATTGTGGCTATCAGTGCCAGATTCGGCTGTGTCACATCCATCCGGCCGCACAGTATCACAATGACTGCCTTGCTCCATAACTGCCGCATACGGTACGCCGTGTGGAGTGGCATCACTGGTAACGTTTTGATTTTATCCATCCGGATATGGTTGGTTCCGTTATGCGCACAGTCGTCTTTGAATCCCTTTATCAATTCTCCTCCAAGTGAAATGGTACTCTTCATATTTGGACCGAAACGCTTTAAAAACAAACCGCCTCATGTCTTACAAAATCTTTTGGCAGCAACCTGCCTTTTTCACAATGTTCATTCTACAGGCCCCCATTTTCGGGAACATCATACCATATTTAAAAATAGCCGTCAACCGGACTTTTTTGGTACGTTTTCACGCAAAATTTGTTCGACGCGCCTCTGTGAAAGCAATCGCGCGTTTTTTGGAAATTTTTTGATGTTCAAAATTGTTAAGCGAGTTGCGTTTCGGTAAATTTAGGCGTCAAAACCCCTCTGTTAAAGCATTTTTACTGATTTTATGCGGAACATGTAAAACCAGTTTCAATTTTGTTTATTGTACTTCACTATGTCTTAAGATAGAATGAACATGAATCAACATATTGAAGGAGAGGGTATTTATGAACAATAAGCTAAGGAAGGGTATAGCCGCCGGGCTGAGTGCGCTTTTTGTGCTGTCCATGTGCAGCTGCGGCCCTAAAACAAAAAACACAACAGCGAACAACAACGCAGAGGATGCGAAATTTAAAGATGCACAGTATCCGCTTGATACCGATGTGGTGCTGGACTACTGGTGTGGAATCGGTGAGATAAAGCCGGGGGGAGCCTTTGCCGAAACACTTGAAAAAAAGACCGGTATTAAAATCAACGTAATCAATGCTTCCACCGACCCAGCGCAGCAGAAGGAGCAATTCAATTTACTGCTGGCGTCGGATGATAAGCCTGACATCATGGAATATCGGTGGGCGGATGTTGCCGGTGGGCCGGATGACGTTATTAAAAGCAATTACATTATTTCATTAAATGAGATGATTGATACATACAGCCCAAATTTGAAAAAATATCTGAGCGAAAGACCAGAGATAGACAGGTCCGTAAAGACGCTCGGCGGTCAGTACTATGTGTATCCGTTCGTGAGAGAATATGATGAAAACCGGATTTACCAAGGGCCTATCATCCGTAAGGACTGGCTGGATGATTTGGGGTTGGCTGTTCCGGAAACCATGGATGAATGGTACACCGCGCTGAAGGCGTTTAAAGAACAGAAAGGCGCTACTGCGCCGCTTACCTATTTGACGGAGGGGCTTTTGACCAATTCGGCATTTATCGGTGCTTACGGCACAGGATTCGGCTATTATGTGGTAGATGGTAGAATTAAATACGGCCAGATGGAACCGGGCTATAAAGAATATTTAACAACTATGAATAAATGGTATAAGGAAGGCCTGCTGGATAACAACATCACAACGATGGATTCTGTCACAATGGATGCGAATATGACGTCCGGGAAATCCGGTGCTTCCGTGGCGGGCTGCGGCGGCGGACTGGGAAAATGGCTGGGGCTGATGAAAGAATCCAACCCGGAATACAATCTTGTCGCGGCGCCGTATCCGTCCCTGAAAAAAGGGGAAAAGGCAATGTTCAACGGGATTGATTATATTGTAAATGGCAGCGGAGCTGCAATTACACCTGACTGTGAGCATCCAATTATCGCTGCGAAGCTGCTCGATTACTTCTACAGCGAAGAAGGCCATCTCTTCTCAGCTTTTGGCACTGAGGGACTGACCTATAATATGGTAAATGGCTATCCGACCTACACCGACTACGTCATGAACAATCCGCAGGGCTTCTCTATGAGCGAAATTTTAGGCCGCGAAACCCGCGCGACATTTGGCCCGTGTGTGCAGGATGTGCGGTATTTTGAACAGTTCTCTTCCCTGCCGCAGCAAAGGGCAGCCATCGGAATCTGGAAGGAAGCGGAAGGTTCCCACAAACTGCCGTTCTTCCCGAAAACAGCGGAAGAAGAGAAGGAATTCTCAAAAATTAACGGAAACGTGGATACGTTTATGCGCGAATGGATGATGCTCTTCATTACCGGACAGCAGCCGATGTCGGCTTATGACCAATACATCACTACGCTGAAGGATATGGGCATCGACAGGGCGGTTGAAATTATGCAGACAGCATATGACAGGTATATGCAGAAATGAAAACGGCGCTGATCAACCAAAACAAAATGAAATCATCTCTGTTTGAGACAATTAAAAGGGACGCGAAAAAGAATTACAGTATCTACATTATGATGATACCGGTTCTGGCATACTATATCCTGTTTTGCTATAAACCGATGTACGGATTGATTATCGCGTTCAAAGAATACAGACCGGAGCTTGGTATCTGGGGCAGTCCGTGGGTCGGGCTGGAGCATTTTAAGACCTTTGTTACGAGCTATTATTTTGGCAGGCTGCTCAAAAATACACTTTGGATTAGCTTCACTTCGTTGGTGGCGGGGTTTCCCGCCCCCATCATTTTAGCCCTTTTGATGAATGAACTCCGAAGCGAACGTTTTGCGAAATTTACACAGACAATTACCTATATCCCCCATTTTATTTCGCTCGTAGTCATTTGCGGAATGATAAAGACCTTCACGAGCGATACGGGCTTTATCAGCCAGATTATCGCGTTTTTTAGAGGCACGGAGCCGGAAACGCTTCTCAATAATGCCGCAAATTTCGTTCCAATCTATGTCATATCAGGCATCTGGCAGGAGGTTGGCTGGGGGTCCATCATCTACTTGTCCGCACTGGCTTCCATTGATCCGTCCCTGTATGAAGCGGCGGTCATTGACGGGGCGTCAAGGTTTAAAAGAATGTGGCATATTACACTGCCGGGGATTGCGCCGACCATCATTATCATGTTTATCCTCAGGCTGGGGCAGTTCATGTCCCTCGGCTACGAAAAAATTATTCTGTTGTACCACCCGCTGATTTACAGCACTTCGGATGTAATTTCGTCGTTTGTGTTCCGTGAGGGCATTTTGAAGACGGGCAACTGGAGTTATACCTCAGCCATAGGACTGTTTAACTCGGTCATCAATTTGGTTATTATTATCATTTCCAACACCATAAGCCAAAAAGTAAGTGAAACCAGCCTATGGTAAAGACCCCAGGGAGGTAGTGAAATTGTTACAAAAAAGATCTGTCGGGGAAGTCATCTTCGATATTTTTAACGTATTGTTTATGCTGTTCATGATTGTCGTATGCCTTTACCCAATGCTGTTCGTGTTGTTCGCTTCGCTTTCTGAAGCGAGCCAGCTCGTGCAGTTTCAGGGAATTCTGCTAAGGCCGCTGGGGCTCAATCTGGAATCCTATAAGCTCGTATTTGCAAAGCCTGAGATTATGACCGGATATATGAACACAATTATCGTGGTGGTCTGCGGCGTTACAATTAATATCATATTGTCGTCGCTCGGCGCATACTGCCTGTCCCGCAAGGGTGTTTTCTGGAACGGGCTATTCGCAAAGCTCATTGTAATAACCATGTTTTTCAGCGGGGGAATCGTTCCGCTGTTCCTCACTATTAAGGATTTGGGGATTTATGATACGCGGCTTGCGCTGATTCTTCCGGTTGCAATCAATACCTACAACATGATTATTATGCGAACGTCTTTTTCAGAAATTCCGGATAGCTTATCGGAATCGGCCCAAATAGACGGGGCTGGGCATATGACAATTCTGTTCAAACTGGTGCTGCCCCTGTCAAAGCCGGTAATTGCGGTTATGGTTCTGTTTTATGGGGTGTCGCATTGGAACGCGTGGGCGCAGGCCGTTATGTTTTTGCAGGACCCCAATAAATTTCCGCTGCAGTTAATTTTGCGTGACATCCTTCTGCAAAACCAGGTGAACGACATGGTTGGAAGTGCAGGCGAGGTCGACAGGCTGTCCATCAGTGAAACAATAAAGTATGCGACAATTATTATCGCGACGCTGCCGATTCTGTGCCTCTATCCATTTTTGCAGAAATTTTTCCAAAAGGGAATTATGATAGGTTCTGTCAAGGGATAAATAAAGGAGATGCAGATTATGAATGGTACTTGGGTTGACGAACAATGGGATAAACTTGTTAATAAAATGCATGCTGTTGCAGTCCGTTCGCGGGACAAACTCCCCTTCACGGCTATTAACGGGGTGCATGACGACCACAGCCAGGGCGAAGAAATATACGCCTGGACCAATGGTTTTTGGGGTGGCCTGATGTGGCTGCTGTACATAGGCACCAAAGATGAAGAATACCGAAAAACAGCGCTTCGGTCAGAAGAACTTTTGGACGGGGCATTTACACATTATTACCACCGCCTTTGCCACGATGTCGGTTTTATGTGGCAAATAACATCCGGCGTTCATTACCAATTGACGGGGAACGAAAAATCCTTGATTAGAGCAAAAATGGCGGCAGACATATTGACCGCGCGTTTCAATTTGAACGGCGGTTTTATTGTGGCTTGGCCGGGAGAACAGGAAAAGGGATGGACGATTATCGACACCATGCTCAATATTCCGCTTTTGTACTGGATGTCGGAGGTTACGCAAAACGACAGATATGCACAAATCGCCATGAGCCACGCGGATATGACGATGGCGCACCACATCCGGCCAGATGGAAGTGTAGCGCATATAGCGGTGCATAATCCGGAGACGGGCGAATTGATTGAGACACTGGGAGGACAGGGATACGCCGTTGGCTCATCCTGGTCGCGCGGGCAGGCGTGGGGCCTTTATGGATTCATTTTGAGCTATATCCATACGAAAAAGGCGGAATATCTAGATACAGCGAAAAAAATCGCGCATTATTTTATCGCAAGCGTGTGCAGCGACTGGTTGCCGCGTGCGGATTTCCGCGCGCCGTCTGAACCCGAATATTATGATTCAACTGCGGGAGCAATAGCCGCGTGCGGTTTAATAGAAATTGCAAGGAATGTTCCGAAATATGAGTCCCAGATGTATTTGAATGCGGCACTCAACCTTCTGAAAGCGGTTGAGGAAAAATGCGTCGACTGGTCGGAAGAACACGACAATCTGACGGTCTTGGGGAGCGGACGCCACCCAATCAGTGAGGAAATGTTAAGTGGAGTCCATATTCCGATTATTTGGGGCGATTATTACTTCGCCGAGGCACTGTATAAATTGAAGGGCTTTACGCCTTCATTTGAATAAAGTAGAAAGCCGCTGCGGCTTTCGATGCGATGTTTGGTGGAAAAGAGGGAGATATGTTTCAGACCGAAGAATACCTTCAGCTCGACAGTCCCGGGAAATTAATTTTTGAGGGAAGTGAAACAGCGCAGCTGTTCACAAAAGAAATTGAGGAATCGTTGCGCGGAGTGCTGGAGAAAAATTTTGTTTCAAAAGGGGAGAACAGAGGTTTTGTAAATGCGTCTGTCGACGGCAGGCCGTGGGACAAAACCATGTGGTCCCGCGATGCGGGTAATTTTTTGCGGGAATTGGTCCATTACGGATATTTTGGCCATGCTTGTATGCAGGCCGGGTATATGATAGACCACTGCGGCATCAATGAAAAAGGGTTCTATACTTTTCCTGAATATCAGGGCTTGGGAGAAGTGAAAAGCGGCAATGAGCTGGATGGAACCTGTGCGGCAATGATTGCGTTCTGTTTGTTTTTGCAAAAATTGGGCCCATGTGAACACAAAATTATCAAATCTGTGTGCGAAAAAGTGGAGCGTTTCCTGACATGTCCGAAGTCTCCGTTGCTGTATTTAATCAGGGAAGTGGAAGCGAACCAGCTGATTGCAGGAAGCGGTGAGTTCGGCGGCGGCATGGGAGTGGATGGGGCGTGGTGCAATGTCGTTCAAAATCATTTGGCTGTAAACGCGCTGTGCATCGGAAGTAAAACGTTGAATGGTGAAATCGCATCGAAAGCGCGGCGAGCCATGTGCGCATTGCTCCATAATATAAGGATTCATTTAATTGACGAGGGTGGCTTTGTTTGGTGCGTTTCACCGGAAACCTTTCAGCGGAATGCAGACTGCCTGAATGCCGATGCAAACGTTGGGTTTGCAGGAATCAATGGCTGCGGGGCCATGATGTGCGATGTAGAAGGCGACGAGAGTTTTCATGCCTATTGGAAAGAAGCTGGAAATGACGCAGCAAGGAAAACCTTTTTACATTTGCTTGCGGCGGAGGGCAGAAAAGTTCAGTTTGAAAAGTATGGCATGTATATACAATTTGAAACGTATTGCGAAGGCCTTTTAACAAGCCCATCTTATGGACAGGGCTATGCCTTGCAGCTGGCCTTGAACTTAAATGAACAGGGCTATGCGGAGCGGTTGTTTCAGTATCTTGTGAACGCCGCCTATAACCCGCCGGCGCAATACCGGTTAACCCGTGACAGCAAATTCTGGTTTTATGAACGGTTCCTGTCACCCGATTATTTCGCGCTCCCACCAGACCGGCAAACGGTTGAAGAAGGCTGCGGAGCATTGAATCTGATTAATGTTTCAGAACCGTTGAAGATTGCGCGCCAGCTTGCAGGGCTTACGACGATAGGCGCAAAACCGAATCCGGTAAAAATTGCAGGCATCAACAAAATTACCGTTGAAAACTGGACCGGAAGCAATCTTGAAAAGATAAATGTAGTTTTATAACGGAAACTCAGGATATAAAGGAGAATGCAGGTTTCTGCGGGGCTGGGCATATATCCCATGCCGCAGGGATGATTCAGTATTCTGGAGTTGCTCCGCGTTTTTTTCGGTTATGATAGCTTGAAAACGAGTTTGTGGGCAGGTAAAGACAGAGCGTTTTATCTTTAGGAGAAATAATGAATACGGAGTTTTAGAAATGAGTTTTTATTGATTGGATGCTCGACTGAATAGAGAGGTTATTATGGAAAAAATGCAAAAATCCGCGGTGTGGGAACAAACGGTAGAAATTCCCACTTATGAAGTAGGAGAAAAAGATATTAACCCGATGTTTCTTGAGAAAAGGGTTTACCAGGGGAGTTCCGGCAGGGTCTACCCTTATCCGGTGATTGATAAAATTTATGATGAGAAAAAAATAAAAGCTTATCATATGATTTTTCTGGAAAACCAGTATCTTCAGGTACAGATAATGCCGGAAATCGGCGGGCGGATATACCGCGCGCTCGACAAAACAAACGATTATGATTTTGTATATTATAACAGGGTAATCAAGCCGGCCTTGGTGGGCCTTGCGGGACCGTGGATATCGGGCGGCATAGAGTTTAACTGGCCGCAGCATCACAGGCCGAACACCTTTGGCCGAGTGGAATACCGCACAAGCGAAAATCCAGATGGCAGCGCCACAGTTTGGGTTGGAGAAATAGACCCGATGTATGGCACAAAGGTTACAACGGGATTTACCCTATATCCTGATGCTTCATATATTGAAATTAAATCGCAATTATACAACCGGACGCCGGAACCGCAAACCTTTTTGTGGTGGGCAAATCCAGCGGTCGAAGTGCACAATGATACACAGTCAATATTTCCGCCCGATGTCCATGCAGTGTTTGACCACGGCAAACGGGACGTCTCAAAGTTTCCGATTGCCACCGGGGTTTATTACAAACAGGACTATTCGCACGGGGTTGATATCTCAAAATATAAAAATATTCCGGTTCCCACGTCGTACATGGCGTATCACTCCGATTACAATTTTGTAGGCGGATTTGATTACCGCAAAAACGCAGGAATTCTCCACATTGCCGACCACCATGTCGCGCCGGGCAAAAAGCAGTGGACATGGGGCTGTGGGGATTTCGGAAAGGCGTGGGACAGAAATCTGACCGATGAAGATGGCCCATACATTGAGTTGATGACGGGCGTATATACAGATAACCAGCCTGATTTCACATGGCTGCAGCCCTATGAGGAAAAAACGTTTACCCAGTATTTTATGCCGTATAAAGGTGTCGGGCAGGTAAAAAACGCATCTACAGAAGTGGCGGTAGGGCTGGAGGTTGCCGGAGGGCAGGCGGCCGTCAGGGTCTATGCGACTAAAGAATATGACGGCGCTGTGGTCATGCTCAACGGGAAGAACGGCACATATATAAAAGACACTGCCAAATTGTCCCCGGTTGACCTCTATGAAAAAACGGTTGATGTCAAAGAGGAAACTCCGGAAAATTTGGTTTTGAAGGTAAAAGACGCGGACGGACGCGAAATGATAAGCTATCGCGCTGAAAAGAGCGAAATCATCCGGACGCCAGACCCCGCAAAAGCCATTGGGCGGCCGGAAGAATTGAAAAACACCGAAGCGCTTTACCTGGCGGGTCTCCATCTGGAGCAATACCGCCATGCCACATACGAGCCGGACCCATACTATCTGGAAGGGTTAAAGCGCGACCCGGAGGATATCCGTTTGAATAACGCGTACGGAGCCCTTATGTTCCGGCGCTACGATTTCGCGAAGGCAGAACACTATTTTCGGGCGGCTGTCAAGTCAGCAACGCGGCACAATGGAAACCCATATGACGGCGAAATATACTTCAACTTAGGTAAAGCGCTGAAATTCCAGGGGAGGCTGGACGAAGCGTATGATGCGTTTTATAAGTCTGTTTGGTCGGCTGCGTGGCAGGGCAGCGGGTATTTCCATCTCGCGCAGATTGCCTTTGAACAGAAGGATTACAGAAGGGCTTTGGAACACATCGAACATTCGCTGAACTGGCAGTATAAAAACTATAAGGCGAGGAATTTGAAATCTAATATATTGCGAAAACTGGGAAGAGCCGGCGAGGCAAAAGCATTTACGCTCGAAACAATTCAATTTGACGCAATGGATGCGCTGTCGAGATATGAGCTGTCGCTGGCGCACCGGCTTACAGGGGAAGAACCCCTTGCCTGCGCAGAACTGGCGGAGCTGTATCACGTACTTGGAAGCGGTGAGAAAAACTATATCGCGTTAGCGGTTGATTATGCGGACTGCGGGGATTATGAGCAGGCGGTTGAAATTCTGGAATACGCGGTTTTGGTCAATGAATATCCGATGCTGTATTACTACCTTGCGTATTATAGCTATCAAGCGGGGCGGGAATTTCATTCATGGCTCAAAAAAGCAAATGCTGCCGACCCGAGATATTGTTTCCCCAATACGATATATGACTACACGGTGCTTGTGTTTGCAATGAAACACAACGCAAAGGATGATAAGGCGTTATACTATCTCGGCAATCTGCTGTATGATAAAAAGCGTGCTGGCGAAGCGGTTAAGGTTTGGGAAAAATCGATTAAATTAAACGGCGGTTATGCGACAGCGAAGCGGAATCTGGCGCTTGCATATTTTAATAAAATGCATAATGAAAAAGGTGCGCTTTCCATGCTGGAGCAGGCATTTGAACTTAATCCGCAGGACGCCAGGGTATTTTATGAGCTTGACCAGTTGTATAAAAAATTAAATACTCCGCTTGCTTCCCGGCTGGAAAAAATGGAACAGCATATTGGGCTCGTGCGTGCACGGGATGATTTATATCTTGAATATGTGACGATATTCAACTCAATTGGCCGATATGAAACCGCTTTGAAATTGATAATGGAGCGGAATTTTCATCCATGGGAAGGCGGAGAAGGGAAAATCCCTGCACAATACGTGACCGCAAATGTAGAGCTTGCCAAAAAGGCACTAAAAGAGGGCGACACCTGTTCCGCGGTAGCGTATTTGGAAGCAGCGAAAGAATATCCTGTTAATATCGGGGAAGGCAAGCTTGCAGGTGCGCAGGAGAACAATATCAATTATTACTTGGGATGCGCCTATGAACAGCTTGGAGACCATAATAAAGCAATTGCGTACTTGGAAGCGGCCTCTGTGGGCTTGGAAGAACCGTCAAGTGCAATGTTTTATTACGACCAGCCTCCACACATGATTTTTTATCAGGGACTTGCACATTTGAAGCTGGGCAACCGGGAGCGTGCTTTCTCCAGGTTCAACAAGCTGGTGGATTATGGAGAAAAGCACATCTTTGAAAAGCAGTCGATTGATTATTTTGCGGTTTCCCTCCCGGATTTTCTGGTATTTGAAGAGGATTTGGACAGAAAGAATCAGATTCATTGCAATTATATGATGGGGCTGGGGCATATTGGCCTTGGAAACATGGATAAAGCGCAGCGTTATCTGCAAAAGGTTCTGGAGCTTGATCCGAACCATCAGGGGGCGGCGCTGCATTTAAACGAATGGATACACGAATAGCAGGAAACAGGCGGGGACAATCCGGAGGTGAATGAGATGATAACGGAAAAGCTGTGGAAAGACTGGAGGGCGGTCCAGCTCGAAAATGATGAGATTCGGGCGGTAATATTGCCAGAGCTGGGAGGCAAAATCGCATCTTTCTGCCTGAAGAAGACGGATTTCGAGCTTCTGTTCCAAAACTGCGGGGAGTACAAAAGGCCTGAATTATATAGCCAATTTGCTAATTTTGACGCATCGGGATTTGACGATGCGTTTCCCTGTATTGACAGTGAAACCATACATATTGAAGGCCGGGAAATCAAATATCCAGACCACGGCGAGGTTTGGACGATGCCTTTTAACTACGAAATAAGCGGGGGAACCGTGGTGCTGAGCGGGAAAAGCCGCATACTTCCATACAGCTATCAAAAAGAAATCAATATCGATAGAAATAAAATGACGGTGAGATATGCAATAGAAAATACCGGCAGTTATCCGTTTCCTTACATCTGGACGATGCATTGCCTGATTCGGTGTACGGAGGATATGCGTATCAGCCTCCCAGAGGAAGCAAAATTTGTGGAAAACGTTATGGAGAGCCGTTATCTAGGCCCTGCGGGAAAGATACATGCATATCCCAAGACGACGGGCCTAAACGGCCAAGCCTTTTATCTTGACCGGGTTTTGCCAAGGAACGCGCTTAATTGTGAAAAATATTATGTTAGCGGGCGTGTACGGAAAGGCGAATGCGGGGTTTATTATCCGGGCCGCGGTGCGAATTTTACAATCAGCTATGACGCGCAAAAATTACCCTATTTGGGCTTTTGGGTGACCGAGGGAGGCTTTCGCGGAGACTATAACTGTGCGCTGGAGCCTTCGACCGGGTATTATGATTCTATCAGTATCGCGCGAAAAAACAATACATTGTCACAACTTGCACCAGGAGAGAAATTGAATTTTGAAATAAGCATGCAATTAAGCCCGTTTGCCTCAGGTGCAAAAATGTAAAGAAAGTTGCGCTTTGGTAAAACCGGTGCCGAAAATTCCACAAGGGCAGGGAATCAGGCGGTTCTGGGGTACTAAAAGGTTAAGGCTATATCATTTTTGTTTATTGTGATTCACATTTTGGTTGTATTATAATAAGAACAGAAAAGGGCTAAGAGTATTCAACATTATAAAATTAATTAAAGACTAAAGGGGTGCAATTAATTATGAGAAAAAATCTCAGACGTATAGCGCTTATCACGATGCTTGTTTTTGCGGTGTCGCAGCTTGCGGTAGTGTTCGCGAAAGAGCCTGTGATAACAGACTATTCGCAGATAAGCCGCACACAGGAAGCCGTCGAGTATCTGGCGATGCTGGGTGTAATCGAAGGGGGGGAAGCGGCAGACTTCATGGGAAGCGGCCCGATCACAAAAGGAGAAGCCGCAAACCTGATTGTCAAATCGCTCGGAGCGCTGGAGGCAGCCCAACAGATGGAGCCTTACAACGGATTCAGCGATTTGTCGCTAAGCCACAAGTATGCGAGTGTCGTCACCTATGCGGTTCATAACGGCATCTTGTCAGGCGAATCGGCATCTACGCTTGGCCTGGATAAAAATATTACACTTGAACAGGCTGCTAAAATGCTGGTGTGCGGCTTGGGTTATGGCCCCCGTGCCCAAATGGCGGGCGGTTATCCGGCCGGTTATTTGAGCCAGGCGAATACGCTTAAGCTGCTGCAGGGCGTTGAGGAAGGACAGGACGGCTTTCTTTCGAGAGCTGCGTTTTCCAGAATGCTCTACAACGCTTTTAAAGTACCGGTATTCCAGTTAAATTCTATAACCGATGAAGGGGACATCTATCAAAGCTATAGCGGCGAAACGTTGGAATACGAGTATTTAAAAGCTTACGATTTGGTGATTGCCGAGGGAATTGTCGAGGCCAGCGAACGCACAACCATAATGAGCACGATGAGCCTGAAGGACGGCGCAGTTATCGTGGGCGGAGTTAAGCTTGATGCAGACGGCTCGAAAATTGGAGATTACATTGGCTATCGCGTCCAGTATGTTGCAAAACAAGCCGAGGATGACGCAGTTGGAAGCGTGACCGGTTTCCGGATTACCAATAAAAACGTGGTTACATATTTGGATAAAAACTGTGACGCGGTTTATGTAAACGGTAAAATTGAATATTATGATGAAGAAACGGGAAGAACGGAAGAGATTGAATTAAGCCCAAATGCGGCATTTGTTTATAACAACCGTATGCTCACTTCTGTCCCGAGTGAAAAGCTAGACTTCGGTGACGGGAATGTAACGGTGATCGACAATGACAATGATGACCGGGCAGATGTTGTTTCCTGGACGAAATCGCAGAGCTTTACGGTTAGTGGCATCAGCGAAGCCAATGAGATGATCTATCTTGCCGACGACACTTTCAACGGCAATGCCTCAATCGATATGCGTGAGAGAAAGAATGATAACAAGACCATTGTCGTTAGAACGGTTGACGGCAAAGCGGCGGACTGGCATAAAATCCAGCCTGAATCTGCTATTTCCATCATTGAGTCGGAGGATAAGCTTTATCTTGAGATCATTCTGCTTCCGGATCCGATTTCTGGAGTAGCCAGCGAGATAGAATCAGGAAAATGGCTGAAGATAGAAGACAAGGTATACAACACAACAAGCCAGCTTGGCGAAGTTAAGCTCAATAAATGGGGACACTTCTATATAAATGAAAACGGCGATATCTTTAAATTTGAAAGTGTAAACTCGGAGTATGTGTATCTTATCAGCAAAAACCAGTCGTCTGGCCTTGGCGGAGACATGAAGATAAAGATATACAGCAATGATACTGGCCTAAATGTGTATGAGGTAGGAGACCGAATTAATGTCGATGGTGTTTCCTATAACACAGGGAAGGATGCCTTCAGCGCAATACCGGAAGCGGCAGTGGTTAGCCTGACTATTGGAGGCAATGGAAAGGTCAAAACAATCACCTCTGCAAACCCATACGGCGGCAGGCGGGAGCGCACCTATTGCAAATACGCGCACGCGTTTAACGACCCGAACGACCCCAACGAATCTGATGTGCCGTTTAAATTTAACAAGGATACGATGTTCTTTGTAGTTCCATCAAACATGAGTGATGAGGACTTCGGAGCAATCCCTGACTATAAAGACGGCGATGTTTATGATACCCAAGCCTTTGAGCTTGATCCGGACACGGATTTCGTAAAGGCACTTGTTATAACGGTTGATACAGACGATTTCTCAAATTCTACAATCGGGATAGAATCGACGGTTGGTATCGTCAGTGAAATTACGAAAGTTTTGGATGAAGATGAGCAGGCAACCTACCAGATTAAAGGATTTGCCGAGGGAGAAGAATTCGTTTATACCGCAGGGCAGTATTCGGATGTATTCAATGTCATGGCTATCCTGCAGGAGGGCGATGTCATCCGGTTCAATAAAAACTATTCCGACCAGATTGTAAAGGTTGAGAAAGTTGTATCGCTCAAAGACCAGCAGAATCCCATTCTTCCTGACAGCCAGGGAACATTCCAGTCCTTCTATGGCAACGTAATGATTCTCAGAAAGTCGGTAATTACAAACCTTTCGAAGTATCTGCGCCACCAGCTGCAGGTCAGCGCGAACAAGAGCTATAATGACATGATGACAGTAGAAATTTATGCGGATACAAAGAATACGGAAAACGATACGTATGAGTTTAATGACTATTACATTTACGACAGGTCTGGAAAAGGGAAGATTACGCCCGCAAGCATCGACGATATTGTCACCTTTACACAGAATCCCCTGAATCCGTCCAATGTATTCATTGAACAGTCCACGCTGGGCACGCAGCTCGTGGTTATCGTGAAAGACTAGTTTCCCGCTCTTGAAGGAGGGTAAAGAGATGAAGTTTCAATCAAAACTAATATCGCTGGCAATTGTCCTGACGATGTGTGTTCCATATTTCGGTTCGCTTCCCGCATTGGCAATCCCGTATGATTTAATGGCGCAGGATGTGGTCAGTGTACGTGACAACGGCAGTATCGGAACACTTAACGCCAATACCGCGGTTGTAGACAGCAGGTCCGGGGATGTAAAACGCATGTTCTTCATGCGTATGGATTTTTCCGAATATAAAGATAATTTAGATTATCTGAATTCTATAAAGCTGCAATTGACAACACATGGCGAT
>CABSKZ010000015.1 GCA_902478395.1 uncultured Eubacteriales bacterium
AAGAGACAGCTCCAAATCTGAAATGCCAAGCATAACGGATTCCGGGTTTAGCCAGCAGAGGCGGCAGGTCGCGCCTGTGTTGCTGCCGGTAATTAAAACGGTGTTATCCATTATTTCAATACGGTTCTTTGTCGTCGTATGCATCATAAATGCATATTCATTTTCTTTGTCATTCTCGGTTTGGATATCGTCAAAAATTACAAGATATGGAATCTTGCCTTTTACATAGAGCAGGTTTCGCCGTGCATAACCAACACACATTTTGGACCAGTCATAGGCTTCGGTTGCATCGCCGGATACAAAAACGCTGTTCACGCGGTCCTCAAATGCCACA
The DNA here is from genome assembly GCA_902478395.1 of uncultured Eubacteriales bacterium. Lineage (GTDB taxonomy): Bacteria > Bacillota > Clostridia > UBA1381 > UBA9506 > CABSKZ01. The sequence goes on from CABSKZ010000015.1 coordinate 335, forward strand.
ATTTCGCCGTGGCTGGCTACCCCCTGTCCCTCGCCGTTAACCAGCACTGCATTGTGGGATTCGGTTGGCGTCGGTATCATGGGAGGGTCAATCAGAAATTCTTCTCCGTGTGCAAAAAAAGCAAAGGAATTCTGGTCACAATGGTTATGTCCGCGATGCGTGTCCCACCCAGAGGTAAAGAACAACAGGCTGGAATTAGGGTCAGACCAGCTTTCGCGTGCGAACAGGCGTCCGCTGTCAAACAGGCGTGTCAGAGGAATGCCAGCCTGTTCTGGCGGGACGGCCTGAATGGACGGATCTGAAAACAACAGCGTCAGGGCAAGTGTCGCACCGCTGCCGAGGTGGGCCTCCTGCTGTCCGCCGTAGCTGCCGTCCCCTTCAGCTTTGTTTGTAATGGCCTGCAGCCAATATAGAGCTGCGCCGTTTCTATACTTGGATATCAGATACATCATCGGCCCCAGATTCGGAATGGTGTCGCTGTTGTCGTTATAGCTGACAATCTTCTTCTTTGTTGGGAGAGTCTGAGCCATGAGCTGATTAGGAATGAGGCGGTTTTTCGGAAATTCATTGACCAGATCTGTCCCGGTTGCGCGGCGGTAAGCCTCACAGAACGGAATTGCGCCGAGCAACCCATAGCTGCCGTAGGGCAGACCCTCAGTCAATAGCCCGGTGCTGTCTGTTGCGTATTCAAAGTATTTCCGCGTCTGGAATACTGCGCGTTCCAACCAGTCCTCGTGGCCGCCTAAAATCAAGGCAATCATTCCTAAGCCTCCGTAGTGGACGGTGTTGTGATTGCAGGACCAGACACCTTTGTGCGGCCGGCTCCAGGCGGAGGGATATTCGTACAGCCATTTTGCAACTTCTGTCATTTCCCCTATGGCAAAATTAATTTCTTCTTCTGTCATTTCCTCGCACAAAAAGTCGAAGGCCAGCGCGTGTGCGCGGCCGGCGTCACCCGCACAGAGATGTCCGTTAAATTTTACAAAATCGGCTATGTGGAAGTTTCGGATGGTATTTAAATAAATCTCTACACCCCGGCGCAAATAGGCTGTGTTGCCGCTTAGATGTCCTGCTGCTCCAAGAATGGTGGTTTTGCATTCGAGCTGGCGGGCGGAGGTTCCGTAGCCGTGGTTCGGTGCAATCAGGTCTAGCGCAGGAGAATCGTTGTTTAGCAGGTTGTCAGCGCGGCGAATCAGTTCCTGGTACGCTTCCAGATACCAGCCGGAAGTGAATTTTTTCCGTATATCAGGAAGTTCTTCCTTAGTAAATAGCAGATGTGTTTTGTAGCGCATGGTTTGAATCCTTTCTTTTATAATTTATCATGGAAAACGGGCGGCAATGCCGCCCGTTTTGTTTGTAAAACATATGTCATTCCATTGCCAAATAGTTTCATCAGTCTGCGGATACGGCTGAAACTATCGGCATCAGGGAATCGAAACCTGTCCAGACCATCCGCTTTACAGTGTAGCCGGGTGCATCCGGAATTGCAATTGCAAGCGTTTTCTCAAATCCCGCCGTATTTGCGGAAACAGAATAGGGTTCATATTTGACGTCAACAAGGGTCCCGTTCCGGTCATAAAGGGCGAGCAGCAAAATACCGGATTCCGTCGATGCGGTATCGTTATTAATTTTTACGACTCCGGTAACGGTTTCGCCGGGACGGACATGCGTAATTTGCAGTCCTGTTTGTGCGAGCAACTGATTCTGCTCCACATAACTTACGGCGCCTCTGTTTGCAGGAACTGTGCAGACAAATTCTTTTTTATCCGTCACCGCTCCTTTGGTCAGAGTTGCGGTCATAACTACCGTTGCGTCAGCATCTGTGGGACGGTTTACCTCGCCGGTTTCGCTGATGACATCCGGATTGCTCGATGTCCAGCTGATGGATACACCGTTTTCAGCGTCTTCCGTGGGAAGCGTAACGGAATTTGCTACATTTGCCGGATCTGACGGGAAGGCGAGGTCATATGTGTATCCCGCCAGAAGCTCCGCGTCAGAAGGCGTGGACAAAATATTGTATACCTTAACATCATCAATGAGAACACGTCCATCAATCTGTTCAGCAACATAATTGAAGTAGATTTTATCGATGGGGTTGTCAATGAGGTCCTGCTGCAGGAACGGTTGGGTAACCTCGGACAGCCGTCCGTTGATGTATGTGCTTACCAGACCTTTGGACCCCGCTTCGCCTGCATCGTAATCAACAACGATTTTCATGTGTATTTCTGTTCCTTTGGTGGTGCGCTGGTAACCGTCGAGCGGTGTGCTCGCGGAAGCGCCGGTGCGGATTGTGGGCGTCGCAGTCGGCCCCTGCGCTATGAAATACCAGAAGTGGTTTTTGGTGGTGCCTGCAATCCGTCCGCTGACTTGGAATTCCTTACCGTCTGTTTCCGCGTCACAGGCAATGCGGAACTCCACGGCAAATTTTCCGGTTGTTTTTTGCAGTTCCTCCGGAAGAGTCAGCATCGCGTTGGCAGTTCCGCCGCTGCGGTTTCGACTAATTTCCAGCTTCCGGTCTTCATTGGCCTTGGACACGCCGCCGGAGCCGGCGAGAGCCCATGCGGAAGAAGGCGCTGCATCAAAATGCTCAAACAGCCAGACCTGTTTTTCGGAAACCCCCTGTTTCAGAACTGTCACATTAAATTCTTTCTTGCAGAGAATCGTGTTTGAGGAATCGATAATCGTCGCAGTCAGAACGACGTTTGCATCTCCCTCCGCCGGACGCGTGACCGTACCGTCTGGTTTTATCACGTTGGTATCACTGGAAGCCCAAGTTATGGAGGTGCCGTTAGCCACATCCTGTGTTGGCAGGGTCAGGTCAGAGGTGACCATTGTCAAATCGCCGTCGATTTTCAGGGCATTCGCGGAATCTGCTACCTTTTCGGCGGGTGTGCCTTTTTGGTATACCTTCACGTTGTCAATCCAAAATGAGGAACCAGACTGAGCCCCCTCAATATTAAAGTTCAACATTTTCAGTTCTTTAGTGGTCATTTCTTCCTGAAACCCTATTGTATCAGCACTATCGATGGTTGCTTGTGTACCATTAATAAAAACTTTTACCTGCCCGCCTTCTGCGTCTAGGTTCATTTCAGTCCGGATATGGTTTACTTCGCCGGAGGCAAGTGCTACAGTGCTTCCGCCAATACGGGTGAAACCACTTGCCGGTTTTCTGATATAGAGTCCCTGATTTTGCCGGGGTTGAAACTGTACCAGGTTTTTTGATTCGCTGTTGCGGAACCGAAAAAGGGCTTGCTTCGCGTCTGTTCCGCTCATTGCCATGTCGAGCTCCACGACAACCGTTCCGGAAGTGATAGCCTCGGGCAAAGTATAGGTTGCCGCAGTCATACCTGATGTAAGTGTCCGTTCCACTTCCAGACGGCTGTTAGATACGTAAACCGTACCGCCGGATTGCTTTCCTCCTGTCCAATTGTCAGATGGAACTGTGAGCGTTCCAAAGTCCTCAAAATAGAATCCGCTTCCCGCATTTGTTGGTTCCGCAAACGCGGGAACTGCCAACGCTGCTGCAAATACAGCAGTAAGCGCAAAGGCAAGAAATCTTTTGACGGAAAATAAAAACCGGTTGCTTTTTACTTGGTTAAACATATAAAACCTCCTCATAAAATTTTTCAGGGGTATCTGCCATACGGGGGAAAACAAGCCTCTCCGTACAGGTTTTGCTCCGGTCATAGCCATGACCGAATTCTTACAGTTCCATTATAAAACCTGTGAAAAAGAAGCGCAATTTTCATTATCTGACATGATGTTTAAATTCCAACTTTTGCGATGTTGAATATCTTTCGTGGGCAAATAATAATTGACTTACGCTGTTTTGGTGGGGTATAATATAAGAATAAAAGCCATTTATGGCTTTTGCCCGTTGTATTTATTGAACCGGTGTGCAGCAAGCCGATTGCCCGCGGCATTGCCGCACATTTTATCTTCGTAACATACAAATGAAGCATAATAAGTAATGAAGACAAGGATAAAGTAACGATAACAATTTTGCGGATTTTATTGCAAAGAATTTATTTTTAGAGAGGAGTTGGCGGGATGCGGATTGGAATCCGGAAAAAGAGCGTAATTTATTCCTGGCTGATTTCTTATATGGTTATTCTAATTATCCCTATTCTGACCAGTGTTTTTTCCTATATTCTATCAGCCAGCACTATCCGGCGTGAGATAACCAGCACCAATGAATATATGCTGCAACAAATTGGACAGGACATTGACAGCCTCATCCGCGATATGGACAAGACGTTCCAGTATTACATCACGAACGATGCCGTCAAGAGCCTGATGGCCGAGCCGGATGCTGAGACAAAAAACCAGACCTATTTGGTGAACCAGTTTTTTGCGGATAAAAGCAAGCCGGCAGAGAGCGATTTTTATAATGGCTATCTGTATTTGAAACGGCTGGAATTTGTTCTGGATACGCGCAGTAAATATGATTTGGACATTGCCTATGAGGCGATGGAGGTTAATGGCGGGGACACATATGAGCAGTGGCTTGACATGCTCAACAGCGTAACGGAGCGCACGATTCGGCAGCAGAGCGACGGGAGTATCTGTTTTCTGTATCCGGTATACAACAGCAAGTTCGTCAACAGCACCGCCGTTTTTGCCGCACAGCTGAAACAGGATTACACGGAAAAGCTGCGGCAGCGTCTGGCTGGCCTTGACAAAGCATGGTTTGCTATACTGACGCCGGAAAACACGGTGGCTATTACAAACGGAAGAGCGCTGGAACTGCCGTTTGCATACGGAGAGGTCCCTATAGGGGCAGGCATTGCAGATATGCGGGCTCATGGCACGAATGATGTCGTGATGTACCGGATGTCGGAGGCGGCGGAGCTGAAATATGTCATCTCCATCCCGCAGAGCGTGTTTTTCCAAAAAGCAAACAATATTCTGCTGGTCATTGTGATACAGGTGATTCTTTCCGTCCTGCTGGGGATTTATATTTCCTTCCTGTTTGCGAAGAAGAATTATACGCCGGTCGGTGAAATCCTGCACATGGTAGGCGGCGAAGAAGCACAGGTGGACAATGAATTTGAATTCATCCATCGGGCTGTGCTGGACAAAATCGAGGAAATTAAGGATGCAGAGCACAAAATGTGGAAGAATAAGGATATTGTGTTCAACAATATGGTCCGAAAGCTGCTCACGGGCGGAATGAACAAGGCCTCAGATTTTGAAGCATTTTTGGAAGAATATGATATTGTGCCGGTTTGCAGCCGCTATGCGGTGCTGATGGTGAAGGTTGAGGATTACAGCGAGATGTTTGCCGGCGAGTCCGAGGCGGAGAACGCGGAAAGCTCATTATATATTGTAAAAGTCGCACTGACAAATATTATCAAGGAGTTATCAGCAGAACAATATGTTTCGATGGTGACCGACTTAGAGGACATGATCGTTTGTATCCTCAACCTCGAAGATGCAGATGGAGTAGAAGTATTGGCCAGCAATATGCAGTCCATGATTAAAACCTATCTGCGGGTAGAGGTGTCGATATCTGTCAGCAACGCGCATAAGGACTTCCTGTCCATCCCCGATTGTTACAAGGAGGCGTCCGAGGCAATGGAATACCGGGCGGTGCTCGGTGTGGGAAACATCATCCAGTTTTCGGAAATTTCTGCGACGGATGAGTGGTACCAGTTTACGGTGGATCAGGAAATACGGATTATCAACAGTGTGAAGGCGGGTGATTTTGAGCGTGCGGAAGCGGTAATCCGCGAAGTGCTGGATGAAGAACGGCTCAGAAGCATGCCGGTCGAGCTGTGTAAATGCCTGATGTTTGACCTTGTCAGCACAGTGATGCGGGCCATCAACGCAGCGGAGGAATTTTCGGGCAACCGCGGCGCGATCTGGAACACCCTGTCCCCAACAGAAAGTTTGCTTTCCTGCCAGTCCGTCGTAGAAATGAAGGCTGTGGTGACAGAACTGCTGGAGAAGGTATGCGCCTATATTTCAGAACAGAAAAATTCGCGGGTTACCAAGCTGCGCGACGATATTACGAATTATGTGGAACGTTATTTTGCAGACCAAAATTTAAATGTGAATATGATAGCGGAGGCGTTTGGGAAAAATCCGACCTACTTATCACGGTATTTTAAGGAACAGACAAATGTCGGGCTTTTGGATTTTATCAATCAGGTGCGTATCCGCCATGCGAAGGAACTGATACAAAATAACGCCACAATGACTGTTCAGGAGGTGGTAGAGCAGGTTGGTTTTCTAAACAGTGCCGCACTGATACGCGTTTTCAAAAAATATGAGGGCATCACGCCGGGACAGTTTAAAAATGCGGTTCAAGCGGAAAAACGGGAGCGAAGGCAATAAAACTGGGGAAAACGCGCTTGCTGGATGTGGATATGGTTGTTTTTCGAAATATAGTCATATAACAATAAAAAATACGCTTGAGAAGACCTGCTGTCTGAAAATGTAGACGGCAGGTCTTTTTTGCATGCGGAGCCTATATTTTGGGCGAACTCCCAAAGTGGTAGCTCATGCTGAGGATAGAACTAGAGGCTGACAGAGAAACCGCACTCCATTGGGAAATCTATCGGCAAAGCGGATACTTTGACTGGAGGTTTTGTGTGAAAATATCCCAAACATTTTAGCCTAGCTTGTATAAAAATCCGTAATCGACTAAAATTAACAGCATATCGATATGGAAGGGAGTTTTTATACTTGGAAACCTATGGCTATATCAGAGTATCTTCAAAATATCAGAATGAGGACCGCCAGATTATCGCGATGCGGGAATTCGGCATAGTGGAAAGCCATCTATACATGGACCGGCAGTCTGGTAAAGATTTTGAGCGGCAGTCCTACCAACGCCTGATGCGCAGAATGAAACGAGGCGATACGCTTGTCGTAAAAAGCATCGACCGCCTGGGGCGCAATTATGCGGAGATTTTGGAGCAGTGGCGGCAAATCACCAAAGAAAGGGGCGTGGCAATTGTGGTTCTGGACATGCCCCTTCTGGATACCCGGCATGACCGCGACCTTACGGGAACGCTCATTTCCGACATTGTCCTGCAGCTCCTGTCTTATGTGGCCCAAACGGAACGCGAATTTATCCGGCAGAGGCAGGCGGAGGGGATTGCCGCCGCCAGAGCAAGGGGCGTGGCTTTCGGGAGAAGAGCCTATCCCATTCCGCCGGACTTCCCGGCAGTATACGGGCGGTGGAAAAACAGAAAAATCAACTCCAGAAGAGCCGCGGCAGAATTGGGGGTCTCGCAATACACCTTTTTGAAATGGGCACATGGACAAAAAGAAGATGAACCGGCCAGTGAAACCTAACGGAGTTTTTGTATAAAAAGGGTAGACTTTTTCATTCCTGCCAGCCCTTCTATATCTCGTATACATATTCTGAAAAGATACAACATCCAGTTGTGACATTTCGCACATCTATTATAACACCTCTGCGAGAAAAAGTCTGCTATTTCTCGCAACAGTATAAAGGGGTGTTTTCATATCATGCCAAATTCGAAAAAAACTGTGCTGCTAGTGGCTTTTTATAATGTAAAGGCACTCGGGGTGCGGTACTTGGAAACTGCGTTGGAAAAGCGCGGCTATCGCGTCGTAACAGTGTTTTATAAAACGTTTAACAGCGTGCGTCCGCGCCCGACCACGGAAGAGGAGCTGGAACTGCTTTGCAGGAAAATTAGCAGCTGCACGCCGGAGCTCATCGGCCTTTCGGTTATGAGTTCCATGTATTTAGACACAGTAAACAGGGTGCTGGATGCGGTAAAAGGGAATTTTACTATCCCGGTTGTCTGTGGCGGGGCCTTTGCCTCCATGTTTCCGGAGCGGATGCTGGCAGCGGGGGCGGACTACGTAATTAGAACGGACGGAGAAGGCCCCATCTGTAAGCTTGCGGAAGCGGTCTGCTACAATCTGAATACCGGAGGCATCCCCTCGCTTTGCTATCAGAATGAGAAAGGAGAGGTGGTCCGCAATCCGGTGGGTGATGTGCTGACGGATTTGGACGGCTATGGGCTTCCTGCCGTCCATAGTGAGGAGGCCTGTTTTATCGAAAACAACACGTTCCGGGAAGGGGATCCGCAGTTGTCGGTTTTAAGCTATGAGATCATCGCCTCGCGCGGATGTCCCTTTTCCTGTTCCTACTGCTGCTGTTCCAACCTCCGCAGGCTTTTGCCGCAGGGGCAGCGGAGGGTGCGGACCCGCTCCGTACACAGTGTGATAGAGGAACTCATAGAGGCGAAAAAGAAGTTGAAGAAATTGGTGTTTATTCATTTTTACGACGAGATTTTCCCAAACCTGCCCGGGTGGGTGGACGCATTCGTTCGTGAGTACAGGGAAAGAATCAATTTGCCGTTTACAATCTGGTCACATCCGAACATGACAGATGCAAAAGATTTGAAAAAGCTTGTTTCGGCCGGACTGAATGAGGTCATCATGGGCATTCAATCCGGTTCTGCACATATCCGGCGGGAGGTGTTCCACCGCAACGAAAGCAATGAGGAAATTCTGAAAGCTGTTACAGATATACGGGACGCAGGCGTGTTCTGGGCCAGCTACGATTTTATGCTTTGCCATCCGTTTGAAACGACAGAAACCCTGCGGGAAACTTTTGATCTGGTGAAACGGTTCCCGGGGCGGTTCGAACTCCAGCTCCACGGACTGAATTTTCTGCCGGGAACCGATATCGTTTCCATGGCTGTGGAGCAGGGGTATCTGTCCCAAGATGAAATGGACGCCGTGATGTATGCTCCGATGGAAGAACAGTTCAACGCATATTGGATGCGGGAAAATCAGGCGGAAAGCCAGCTATGGTACAGGTTGATTTACTGCCTGCAATTTCCGGTTTTAAAGGCCCGTGCAGAAAAAATGGCAAATGCCCCTTTGCGCTATGAAAAACAGATAGACCGTTTATATCAAAGTGGTCTGCGCCTCGCGAAACTCCGTTACCTATACAAAAAGGCCTATACCGTAATCAAGAGCAGACAGCTTTATCTGACGGATTCCGAAAAGGAGGTACTGGAATCATAGCGCGGGGAATGAAAACAATATGTTGAATAAAAAATTGCACAGTATTTCATTCATAGAATAAAATAGACACGCAATAAAGGTGTTTTATTATTAGTCTGGCAAATATGATCCGTACTATGAGGTTTGGAATATACCTATTCGGCTGGGCATAAAGAGAGCTGGGGTTCATACATCCTGCGCTTATTAAAATGACGCCGTTCGGTTTTTCGGTTATGTCGGGCGCCAGTCCTGTTGCAATTGGCGAAAACCGAACGGCAAAACTTATCCTAAACGAAGGAAAAGTTAAAAAACGTAAATTATCTGCCAGAAAGGGCAAAACGCAGAAACTCATCTTATGTATTTGCGGGCCTTTTCACACATGGGCTGGAATTGAGTCTTTTAACCACATCGATTCGCTTCCGAATGATCGATAAAGGCGGAGAACAGGTATGATTTGGGTCAAAAAGGGCGAGGCGAATAGAGAGTCACCGGAAAAATCGGGAATCTGTCCCTATTCAATAACAAAAAAACAGACCGGTTACCCGGTCTGCTTGAAAAACTTTAATAGCCCCACTGTGCCGTGTGTAGGATTAATTTTTACCTGCATATGCAGGTGGGTATTCTCTCATGCGTTTTACATTTCCCCTGGCCATATAAATGGGGGGCGTATGCGCCGCGCACGAAGTCCGAATTCCCGTATAAAAAGTGTTGGTAAATGAAAAATCGCTATATCACGCACACCGCAGGGATCCATCTTTCATTTGTTTAACAGCTGTGCGAGCAGCCAATCAGCTTGCGCCGCACCATTTTAATAACTAATGAGGAACAAAAGCCATAAGATTTTTGAACTTCATTTGTAGTTATTATAACACATTTTTTTCGAAATATCAATACCAAATTGTTCTATTTTCACAAAAATTTCACCGACAAGGCCTGCATGGCCGGTGCTCCGGTTTTCTTTCGCATTCCGGCGGCCTCGGAGCACAACAGGGAGGCGGACACGGACACGGTCGCTGCGGTGGACATGGCGGTGGATGAGGTGGGCACGGCGGCTCACATTCCTTTTTTTTGCGGCAGAACAAGGCACGAACTTCATTTTTTTCTATGGCATCCAGGCTGCACAGAAACGCTGCAAGCAGCCCGTTCGGTTTGCCCATGGCAATTCCCTCCTGGAAACCGCGCGGGTTAAGCCCATTCTGTTACAATACCAGTGTATTCATTTCCGGTTAAATTGTTTCCGGCTCCGGGTATGTCTCACCGAAGGTTTCAACGGTAACTTTTTTCATCCGCTGGTCTTCGAGCGGGCGGTCCATCGGATCGCGGCGGGCAGACACAATTTTATCGACGGCCTCCAATCCTGCTGTTACCTTGCCGAACGCGGCATATTGGCCGTCGAGATGAGGGGCATCGTCTGTCATGATGAAAAACTGGGAACCAGCTGAGTCCGGCACCATTGTTCTCGCCATAGAGAGGACGCCGCGTGTATGCGCCAATTCGTTGGCGAAGCCGTTTTGCGAAAACTCGCCGCGAATGCAGTAGCCCGGCCCGCCTGTGCCCCGGCCGTCTGGATCGCCGCCCTGAATCATGAAGCCGGGGATGACGCGGTGGAAAATAACACCGTCATAAAACCCCTTGTTGATTAAGGAAATAAAGTTGTTTACAGTGTTTGGTGCAAGCGCAGGGTACAACTCCGCGGTAATGATATCCCCATTTTCCATTTCTATCGTTACAACTGGATTGCTCATCGCAAAATTCCTTTCTGTCTGAAGATTTTGTTCTCTCAATATACCACAAACCAGCATGGAAATCAAGAAACATTTCGTGAATTTTCTGTAACGGCCGACAGATTACCGTTGCACTGCTGCTCGGTTTATGGTACAATATATCATAATAGGTAGGATTCGCGAATTTACATACCGGAGAGAGTTTCATGAAAAATAAATGGAACATTTTGATATTGCTGTTCATCGCCCTAGTGGTGGCCTATGCGCTGCGGGGTGTGTTTGGCGAACGAGTGGAGCTGGAAGTGCTGCGGGAAGGCTCCATGGAGGACATGGCGAGCTGCACGGGCGTCGTGGTCAAATATGAAACCGTGTACGACCTGCCGTCCGGTGTTTCGGTGGAAACGAAGGCTGTGGACGGGCAGAGGGTGGCGAATGGAGAAACCATCGCCGCTGTGTACGCCTCGCAGGTTGATCCGGCCGTGAAGGCAAAGCTGGACAGGGTCAACAAAAAGATTGCGGCGAGCGAAAGTAACCAGACCATTTCCGCTACGTTTTCCGGCGATGCGACAAAGCTGGAGAGTGATATTTCCGATGAGGTTGCATCGCTGATTTCCTACAGCTATAAGCGGGACATGGAGAAGGCGGGGGCAGCGAGGGAGACCATTGCCGCTCTGGCAGACCGGAAAGCGGTTGTGAGTGGGCAGAAAAGTGCTTCAGCAAATACGCTGGACGAACTCAAAAGTACCAAGCAGCAGTTGGAGGCGCAGATAGGAGCGGCGCAAAGCACGATTAATGCCGCCGGAGCCGGTGTGTTTTCGGCAACGGTTGACGGGCTGGAAAAGCTGATTACGCCTTACAACATGGAAGAGCTTGTTCCCTCCAGCCTTGAGGAACTAATCGCATATGATAAAAAGACGGTTAAGGAGAGAAAAAGTACGGATGAGGCGCAGGCCTGCAAGGTAATTGATAATTTTCGCTATTTTGTAGCGGTAAATATGCCGGCGTCCCAACTGGCCGGGGTGAAAAAGGGTGACGAGCTGACACTGCGGTTTAATGAACTGTCGACCAATCCCATCACCGCAACAGTATTTTCCATTTCAGCAGAGGAAAACGGACAAAACACCGTGGTATTGGAAGGAACGCGGTATCTGGATTCCCTGCTGGAGAAGCGTACCGTGAATGTCGATGTGATTAAGAGGCAATATAAGGGATACCGGGTCGGCGTCAAATCTATCCGGACGGTAGACGGCGTGGTCGGGGTCTTTGTAAAGCGGGACAGCATTATGCGCTTTATCCCGGCAAATATTTTATATAACACACAGGAATTTGCGATTGTTGAGTCAGCTGACAAGGAAAAACCACTGAAATTATATGATGAGGTTATTGTGAACGCTTCCTCCTTTGAGGACGGAAAGCTGATGAAATGAGGGAGATACATTGCTTTCAGAACGGGTTTCGCGGGTGCGCGAACAAATAGCAGAGGCTGCGGTCCGTTCGGGCCGGACGCCTGATGCGGTAAAGCTGGTTGCCGTTACAAAAACAGTGGATGCGCCAACAGCGCAGGAGGTTTTCCAACTTGGCGTGCAGACACTGGGAGAAAACCGGGTACAGTCCCTGCTGGATAAGTATAAGATCATGGGAAACAAACCGGAATGGCATTTAATAGGGCATTTGCAGACCAATAAGGTGAAATATATCATCGATAAAGTGGAACTGATTCACTCTGTAGACAGCGTACATCTTGCGGAGGAAATCAACAGGCGGGCAGAAAATGCGAAAAGGGTTATGCCAGTTCTCCTCCAGGTTAACGTCGCACGGGAGGAAACCAAGTTTGGCTTTCGGGTGGAGGAGCTGGAGGAAGCATTGGAGAAAATAGCGGCCTTTTCCTATATTCGTGTGGACGGGTTGATGACAATCGCTCCAAAACAGACAAAACCAGACGAAAATCGAAAATATTTTTATGAACTTATGCAATTATTTGTTGACATACGGTCGAAAAAATACGATAATATACATATGAAAGAATTGTCCATGGGTATGAGCGGGGATTTTGAGAGCGCCATACTCGAGGGCGCGACCATGGTCCGGGTTGGAAGCGCGCTGTTTCAGCCGCTTTAAAAGGAGCCTGGCCGTTCCACAAATGTTAAGAGGAGGATGAAAACATGGGTGCAATGAACAAGATGTTGAAATGGATTGGAATTTCCGATGAGGACGAGGATGAGGATGAGTTCTTCACCGAGGAGCAGGAGGAAATGGATGAGCCGGTCATTCCAACAGGAAAACGGGGAAAAGTTGTAAATATCCATGCGACAACCCAGCTCAAGGTCGTGGTAATTCAACTTCAGAGTTTTGACGACGCGCGCGACATCGCAGATCATTTAAAAAGCCGCAAACCAGTCGTAATTAATTTGGAACAGCTCGATAAGGATGTTTCCCGCCGTGTGGTGGACTTTTTATCTGGCGCTGTCTACGGTGTGGACGGCAACATTCAGAAGGTGGCGAACGGCATTTTTCTGATTGCGCCGTACAATGTCAGCATCATGGGCGACTTTAAGGATGAATTGAAAAAGGGTTTTCCGTGGACAAACTAGGAGCCTGACCGATGAATTTTCATGAGCTTACGGAGCAGGACCGGCTGCTGTTGAGACGGTTCGAGGATTTGGCGCGGGCGGCAGATAAATACAAATCCGCACAGTTTACCCAGTTTTGCGATCCACACGAGGGTATGGTGTTTCAAAAGTTTGCTGCGGTGCCATCTTGGGTCAATACCATGGCCTGGGGTGGATATGGGGAGAGCGAACGAAGCGTCGTTGGATTCTTTCCCGATTTTTTAGAGCCGGAACCGGCTCTTTTTCCTGTTAGCGCGCTCCGTATCAGCGGCCTGCGTGGGAAATCACACCGTGAGGTGCTGGGGTCTGTGTTGGGGCTGGGTATTTCACGCGGCGTGACGGGGGATATTATTATTGACGGCGATACGGCGGTTCTGTTTGCGCTTGAGCAGGTGGAGGATTTTCTGCTTATGAATCTGGAGCGGATAGGGCGTGACCGTGTGAGCGTGGAACGTATGGCTCCGGAAGAGGTGCATATTCCGCCGAAGGCATTTGAGGAGATTTCCGGAACTGTAGCCTCCCTGCGGCTTGACTGCGTGCTGGGACTGGGGGCGCGGCTTTCGCGTGCGAAGGCATGTGAGGCGGTTGCGTCCGGCCTTGTGCAGGTAAACTGGTCTGAAGCGGACAACCCGTCCATGACGGTTGCGGAGGGAGACGTCATCTCCCTGCGGCGTTTTGGCAGGATGCAGGTCGCAGCTGTGCTGGGAGAATCCAAAAAAGGCAGGACGCGTGTTGTTATAAAAAAATACATATGAATCGGAATATGGCTTAGGGGGAGTGAATATGCTAACACCTGTAGATATAGAAAACAAGGAATTTGGCAAGGCCTTCCGCGGTTATGATATTTATGAAGTGGAAGAATTTATGAAAACTATCGTCACCGATTATGAGCGGATTTACCGCGAAAATGCCAATTTGAAGGAAAAAAACGCGATGCTGGCGGAGACCATCCAGAACTATAAGGGAATGGAGGAAACCATGCAGAACGCCATCATTGTGGCGCAGCGGACCGCGGAGGATATTAAAAAGAACGCCTATGAGCGCGCGGAAAATATCTTAAGCGAGGCGCGCGGCAGGGCAAACGAAGCTATTGCAAATGCCGATAAGGCCATTGGTGATTTGGAAAAAAACTTCCTTGGCATACAGGGCGACATGGATACGTTCCGTGCGCGCATGAGCGCTCTTCTGACGACCTATATGAAGCTTTTGGATGATGTTCCGTCTTATGAAATAAAGCATATTGAACGTCCGTTTGAGGAAAATGTTGTTGCTCAAAATGAAGATAACAAGCAGGAACCAGTCGTACCGCAGCGGATGAATGTAGAAAATGAGCCGGTAAAGCAGTATGCTGCACGGGAGATAAATACGGAAGAAGTGCCAGAGAAACAGATTTACACAGGGCGGACGACAAACCCGGTTATTGAACAGCTGATGAAGGAACGGACGCAGGAGAAGGTTTCGGAGGATACCCGTCCTGTGCAGCCTGTTCAGGCAGCGCAGGCTGTCCGGCAAGAGGAAGAGCCGCGGCAAAATGAAAAACCGGAACAGCCGCTTAAAGAGAAGAAAACCGGGGCTGTGACGGAGGCGGATTTGGAAGCGCTTCGTCCGCAGGAGCCGCCGAAGAAAATGTTCGCCCGCCAGGGGGAGCAGGATACGGACTTAGAGGAGATTGCAAAACAGGAGGAACCGGCGTTCGGCCACGACTTCAACAAGGAACTGGCTTTCGAGGTGAAAAAACAGACAGTCGATACCGGTGCAAAAGAAAAAGAAATTACGCTGAATTTGGATAAAGGCGAAGGCGATTCCGCAGAATATTTTGATGTATTCAAAGATGACTCGCTCTAATCCGGAAACAGTTTGACGGCTATTCTGGCAGTCAGGGACGTGGCTCCCCGGCTGCCGCTTTTGTGTTCCCAGTCCAATGTGCCCGAGGTGGGGCGTGGTGAACTGGGAGGCACAGAGAAGAGAATTTTTTTGCTATGATATATTTAAGGGAGGAACTATCGTTGTTATTGCTGTTTTTTATTGGGGTTTTGTTCGAGGTCGGTCTAGACCAGCTTACAAAGGTGGTTGCCTCCGGACCGCTGCAACAGGTGGGGACGGTTCCGCTGATTCCTGATGTGTTTCATTTGACATACCTGGAAAACAGAGGGGCAGCCTTCGGCATCCTGCAGGACCAGCGCTGGCTGTTTGCCATTATCACGGTAGCGGTTGTAATCGGGGTGGTTGTATTTCTGGTCCGGAAACGACCAACTAATAAAATGCTGGTTGTTTCCCTGACCTTGCTGACGGGCGGAGCAATCGGCAACCTCATTGACCGCCTGGCGCGCGGCTATGTAGTAGACCTTTTTGATTTCCGGCTGATTAATTTTCCTATATTTAATGTGGCGGATATTTTTGTGGTAGTCGGAGCGTTTCTGCTGGCAGCCTATCTCATATTCATTGAGGGCAAAAAGGAGAAACAATAATGATTCTGCAAGTGGGACCCGAAGAGGCGGGGGCGCGTCTAGATGTTTTTCTGAGCGAGAAGACAGACCTGACCCGTTCTGCCGCACAGAAGCTGGCGGCTGACGGCGTTGTACGCGTCAATGGAAAGGCGGCATCAAAAAATCTCCGCCTGAAAGCGGGCGATGAGGTGGACATTTCCCTCCCAAAACCGCAGATGGCAGAAATTGAGCCCGAGGATATTCCGCTAGATGTGCTCTATGAGGATGTGGACGTGTTGGTTGTGAACAAGCCACAGGGAATGGTGGTACACCCGGCGGCGGGAAATCTGTGCGGGACGTTGGTGAATGCGCTGATGTTCCACTGCGGCGACAGCCTTTCGGAAATTAACGGCGTGATTCGTCCGGGTATTGTGCACCGAATCGACAAGGACACCAGCGGGGTTCTGGTCGTTGCGAAAAACAATAGTGCCCATCTGGCTCTGGCTTCGCAGTTCGAGGAGCATTCCATTAGCCGCGAATATATTTGCCTGGTGGAGGGCGGAGTAAAAGAGGATTCTTTTACGGTAAACGCGCCGATCGGCCGCCACCCAAAGGACCGGAAAAAGATGATGGCTGGTGTAAAGGAAGGGCGCAGGGCGGTTACGCATTTTCAGGTGCAGGAGCGGTTCGCGGGCTATACGCTGCTGTCGTGCCGGCTGGAAACGGGGAGAACACATCAGATACGCGTGCATTTGGCAAGCTTGGGACGGCATATCGTCGGTGACCCGGTTTATGGTCTAAAAAAAGACCGGCTTGCGCAAAAGCACCACATTATAGGCCAGCTCCTGCATGCGAAAACACTGGGATTTGTTCATCCGGCAACGGGGGCATATATGGAATTTACCACCCCGCTGCCGCCGTATTTTCGGTCCGTTTTGAAGGATTTGGGCGGACAATACAATAAAAATTTGTAAATTTATATCGGCAGATAAAAGTAATCCGTACTTTAATTTTCGGCAGTCGAGCAGGCGGGTGTATCGCTGTAGGCAATTTTTTACCTAAATTTGCTGATTTTTCGAAAAAATTTGTTTAATTTTTGGTTTTTGTGCTTGACTTTACCGATTCGTTAGAATATAATGGAAGCACATTAGCGAAACGGCATGGGAGGGTAACAGTGGTGCCTGAGGTTCTTGCTTTCAAAGTGGATAAGGAATATGGAGCGGTTCCGGAGGAAGAGGTCGTTATATTTGCAAAAAATGGCGACCGGGCTGCTGTGGAATATCTCGTACAAAAATATATGGGATATATCAGAACCCGTACCAAATCGTATTTTTTAATTGGCGCGGACCGGGAAGATGTTGTGCAGGAAGGCATGATAGGGCTGTATAAGGCGATTCGTGACTTTGACGCGGGGAAGAATGCCTCGTTCAAAACTTTTGCAGAGCTTTGCATTACACGTCATATCATTACCGCGGTAAAGAGTGCGGCCCGGCAGAAACATAGTCCGCTCAACTACTATGTTTCCCTGAACAAGACGGAGGACGGTCAGCCTGTCGCCGGAGAAGGGGTAACGGGCAGGCAGCAGGATTTGGATCCTGAGCAGATTATTATTGAACGCGAACAGTTTCTCGGTACGGAAAGCCGAATTGTAGAAATGCTCAGCGGATTTGAGTCCGATGTGTTGGCGCTGCATCTCGCTGGAATTCCTTACGGCAGAATTGCGGTTCTGCTCGGGAAAGATGCCAAAGCGGTAGATAATGCGTTGCAGCGCATCAAAAAAAAGCTGGAGAAGCAGTTGAATCTAAAAAAAAGTTAAGTGCTTGCTTGCGGTACGTTGGTGTTGTGTAGGTTGTTGTGGTAAAAAGGGAGGCCATGCCTTCGTTTTACAAATAAATATTTTTTTAACCAAAGTGAGGGGAAAGAGATGTACGAAGACAAGACATTAGTTTGCAAGGATTGTGGTGCGGAGTTCGTATTCACAGCCGGAGAACAGGAGTTTTACGCGGAGAAGGGCTTTGAAAACGAGCCGACCCGTTGTAAAGAGTGCAGAGTTGCGAGAAAACAGAACCTGAGACAAAACCGGGAAATGCACACGGCTATTTGCGCAGAATGCGGCGCTGAGTGCCAGGTACCGTTCGAGCCGAAGGAAGACAGACCTGTCTATTGCAGCGAGTGTTTCGCGAACCACAGACAATAATCCCTGAGCTTTGAGGATTGCACTGTAGGTACGGAAAAGTTACATAAAGGGTCTGCCCCAGCGGGGCGGGTCCTTTTTGTGTGCCGGTAAAAGCAGGAAAATTCTGTCGGCGCTGGCGGCTTATTTATAACTTTTGCAGCGTGAGGCTGTTGTTTTTTTCATTTTGACCGGAACTGGTGCGGAAAAATGCGTGATTTTGTGGATATTTTCTGCATTTTTTTGCGAAAATGGGTTGCAATCCGAATACATAGCTGTTATAATATAGATGTTAATCTGATACGATATTGTAGAAAGAGTGGGGAATTTTCCCACTCTTTCGTATTGTAAGGGAAAAGCAGGAGGGCAACAATGGCATATAACAAAACAGAACAGAAGACGCTGGAGCTTGTTGCTCCAATTTGTGCGCGCTGCGGCCTGTCTGTATGGGATGTGGAGTTTAAGAAGGAAGGGCCAGACTATTTTCTTCGAGTATTTTTGGACCGGGCTGGTGGTGTAAGCATCGACGACTGCGAGGCGGTCAGTAGAGAACTGGATGCCGCGCTCGATGAGGCGGACCCGATTCCGCAGGCTTACATGCTGGAGGTCTGTTCTGCAGGGCTGGACAGAAGCCTAACGAAACCAGAGCACTTTGAGGCGATGGCCGGCAGGGAGGTTGATGTGAAATTGTATGCGCCGCTGGACGGAGAGAAAGAATTCTGTGCGGTGCTTGAAGGACTGGAAAACGGGAATGTTGTTTTGCAATACAGGGGTGATGTGGTGAAACTTCCGAGAAATCAATTCAGCAGCATATGCCTTGCTGTTCAATTTTAGATAGATTCTGGGAAGCTGGGTGTTCGTGCCCTGCTTCTTCCGCCGGCTGCTGTGTGCGGCGGGACCTCTTTAGTTTATGAATATATGCCGGCACACAGCGGCAGAATGGAGAATTAAAAAATGAATCAGGAGTTTATGTCCGCGCTTGCGGAAGTGGCGGAACAAAAAAATATTAGCAAGGAAGCTCTGGTGGAAACAATTGAACTGGCGCTCATTGCAGCCTACAAAAAAAATTATGGACACGCGCAGAACGTAAAGGTCAATGTTGACCGTGAATCGGGAGAGATTCGGGTTTTTCAGCAGAAAACGGTTGTGGAGGAAGTGGAGGACCCGCAGTTGGAAATCGGTCTTTCAGAGGCGCAGGCAATTGACAAACGCTATGGCCTGGCAGATGTGGGAGATTTTGAAGTAACCCCGAAGACATT
>CABSKZ010000016.1 GCA_902478395.1 uncultured Eubacteriales bacterium
CACAATATATTATAATACTAGGTGCTGGCAGTAATGCTGGCAATGATTGAAAAGGAGACTGCATCATGAAAATTCGTGTTTGGAAAGACTTAAGCAGGGAAGAAAAGGAATTTGTGCTGAAACGTGCAGAACTGGACATCAGCGAACAGATGAAGCTGGCGCTGGAGGTTTCTGAGGACATCCGCAAACATGGGGATGAGGCCGTTCTGAAATATACGGAAAAGTTCGATCATGTAACGCTTTCCAAAGACCATATTAAAGTGACGCAGGAGGAAATAGACGCGGGCTATGAGCGCCTGGACACCACAACGCGGGACGCGATTGCCTACGCGGCGAAAAACATCCGGGATTTTCACGAGAAACAACTTCCTGAGGAAATGTGGTTTACAAACGTGGATGAAGGGCTGATGGTCGGGGAAAAGACGACGCCGATTGTCGACGTCTGCCTGTATGTGCCCCGCGGCAAGGGGAGCTTCCCTTCTGTCCTGCTGATGCTTGGAATCCCGGCAATTGCGGCAAAGGTTCCGAAAATCGTCGTCGTTACCCCGCCGAATGAGGAGGGCAATTGTGACGATGCCATTTTGGCCGCCGCAAAAATAATTGGAATTACAGAAATCTATAAGGTCGGGGGCATTCAGGCTGTTGCTTCTGTCGCGTTCGGGACAGAGACCATCCCGAAATGCCATAAAATCATCGGCCCGGGCAATTCATACGCGACTGCGGCAAAACGGGTCCTGTCCAGCTACATAGACACAGGCCTGCCAGCAGGCCCAAGCGAGGTCATTATTCTTGCGGATGAAAATGCCGACCCTGAAAAGGTTGCGCTTGACGTGATGATTGAAGCGGAGCACGGGCCGGATTCCGCCGCACTTTTGGTCACCCACTCCCGCGAGCTGGTTGATGAGGTGCTGCCGATTATTGAGCGGCAGCTTCCGAAAATTTCCGAAAAGCGGCAAAGCTTTGTTACGACGAATTTCAACACCTACGGCGGCGTTATCCTGACGGATTCTCTGGATGAATCTATTAACTTCGTCAACGAATACGCGCCGGAGCATATGGAGGTCATGACAAAAGAACCGTTCGCAGTGCTGGAAAAAATCAAAAATGCGGGGGAAATCCTGCTTGGTGAATATACCCCCGTCACGCTATGCAATTTTGTGCTGGGGCCGAACGCAATCCTGCCGACCGGCGGATTTGCCAAAACCTATTCGAGCGTATCCGTTATGGACTTTTTGAAGCGTTCCTCTGTTGGCTATGCCACGAAGGAAGGTTT
Source organism: uncultured Eubacteriales bacterium (assembly GCA_902478395.1). Lineage (GTDB taxonomy): Bacteria > Bacillota > Clostridia > UBA1381 > UBA9506 > CABSKZ01. The sequence goes on from CABSKZ010000016.1 coordinate 1,274, forward strand.
CCAGCGTGTACGAGAGCATGCGTACAACATCGCAAAGGTGGAGGGCTTCGATACACACGCCCTTGCCGTGAAGGAAAGGAAGGTATGATATGGCCGGACAGACAGTGACCGTAACCCGGAAAACTACGGAATCTACCATCAAGGTTTCACTGGACCGGACAGGACTTGCCCCGGATTACCGTTCCAGAATCCAGACCCCAGTTCCGTTTCTAAGCCATATGATAGAGCATATCGCATGGCGGAGCGGGACGACCATTGACATTCACATCGAATTGGATCAGTTTTTTCTGCACCATGTCGTATATGAGGATTTGGGCATTACACTCGGCAAGGCCGCACGTGAATATGTTCTGCGGAACAAACCGGCTGGCGCGGCCGGATATGGTGACGGCATTGGTATTATTGACGAAGCACGCACGGTCTGTGCCGTCAGCTTCGAAGAACGCGCTTATTTTGGTTTTTCCAGCGCCGTTGCAGTGCCAGCTAGTACGGAGGGCGTCAACAGCGAGGACCTGTCAACTTTTCTCGAAGGTTTCTGCCAGGGGGCGCAGTGTACCCTGCATGCCGATATTCAGTCCGGCGTGAACGGGCACCATATCTGGGAGGCGGTTTACCGCGCCTTTGGCATCGCTCTGGGACGGGCCTTCTATCTGGACGAACACCGGAAAAACCTGTCTGCGGGCGTTGCGGGTTCTGTGGAATTTTCGATTGAATAACGATTCTGTTTGGAGGAAACGATACTATGGCTTACCAGCTGGCGCCGTTCATGAAGAAATATGACACTGTACTGTTCGATATGGACGGGGTTATCACCAGTGAGGAGTCCTACTGGAACATCGCCGCCATGACAGTCGTCGAACAGCTCCACAGCAAGCATTATTTCGGAGCGGAAGAAATCGATACCGGATATTATATGGCGCATATCCCGAATATGCGAGAAATGGTCTTCTGCAATGACCGCACGATAAAGCTTGTCAAAAACAGGGGTGTCAACTCCAATTGGGATTTAGCCTATCTGGTTCTCGGCGCGGCCATGATACTGGGAACTGACAGCGATTTTGAGGCTGTATACACCTATCTGGAGGCGTTGGATGAAGATGTTTTTCAGATGTATGACCACATCGGCCATGCGCTGGCGCGGATTCTGAAACAGCCTTTTTCCTACACAGAACGTCTGGGGCCGTTTTGGACCGGCGTAACCTATTGTTTTCAGGAATGGTTTCTTGGTGATGACCTGTTTCCAAAGGTTTGGGGCGTCGATTGCGTACAGACCGGAAAATCGGGATTGATGTTTGCGGAGCAGCCGATTGTGGATAAGGACAGGCTCATGACGCTGTTTCGGCTGTTAAACGAGGCGAAAATGCGTGTTGGCATCGGTACCGGACGCCCGCGTGTCGAAGCCGTCGGTGTATTGAAACAGTGGGATGCGCTGCGTTTCTTTGCGCCGGACGCTGTGATTGATTACACCCATGTGACCGACGCGGAAAGCCATCTCCGCTCTCTGGGGCAGGATACCGCCCTGACCAAGCCGCATCCCTATATGTTCTTGAAAGGAATTTTTGGAAGCGGATATCCGGACGAAAAAATCGCAGCCGGAGACTTTGACAAAAAACGGTGTGCTACGGTCCTTGTCGTCGGCGACGCGGGAGCGGATTTGTACGCAGCCTTTGCCGCAGGATGTGACTTTGCCGCAGTGCTGACTGGGATTCAAAAACAGGAGGCGCGGCCTTTCTTTGAACGGGAACACGCCAACTATATTTTAAATGATGTTTTGGAACTAATGACGGAGACAGAAACATGAATATAAAATTACCGTTTACGGATGAAATTGTTAAAAAATTAAAATGCGGGGATACTATAACCGTCACTGGAACTGTATACACCGCCCGCGATGCTGCGCACAAGCGCATGATAGAACAGCTCGCGTCTGGAACAGCACTGCCGTTCGACGTAAAAAATGCCTGCATCTATTATGCTGGACCATGCCCCGCGAAACCAGGGCATGTTATCGGCTCCTGCGGCCCGACGACCAGCGGCAGGATGGATGCCTACACGCCGCTTCTTCTGGACATGGGTCTTAAGGCTATGATTGGAAAAGGGGAACGTTCCGCAGAAGTGATTGACGCAATGGTCCGCAACTGTGCAGTATACCTCGGCGCCATCGGCGGTGCGGGGGCATTGTACGCACAATGCATCAAAAGCGTGGAAGTCATTGCCTACGACGATTTGGGGCCGGAATCCATCAAGAAGCTGACGGTGGAAAATATGCCGCTCACAGTCGTGATTGATTGTGAAGGAAATAATCTATACGCAAAACGCCAATAGAACTTTATTTTATATTATTTTAGGAGGAATGGAACATGGCAAACCAAGTAACGAAAGACACCATCATTATGGATGTATTGAGAATGAACGAGGGAACCGCAAAATTCTTTATTGAAATCGGCATGCATTGTCTCGGCTGCCCGTCTGCAAGCGGCGAATCTATTGAGCAGGCCTGTGCAGTTCACGGCGAAGACCCAGACGCGCTCGTTGAGAAGATCAACAAATTTCTCGCCGAAAACTAAGCAATACAAAATGCCGCCCCGAAGCAGCCGGGGCGGCATTTTTATATGCACGAATTATATATGAACCATTCACACGCGGTGAAATGACCCGGTACATATTTTCTAAATTGAATTGGCTTAAACACCTACATACTGCTATAAATAAAAGTTATGGTTTGCGATTGTCGTATAATACGGGCGGTTCTGCGCTATCCATGAATTCGCGGCTGTTTTCGGATTCATAAAGTACAAGCTTGCCCCAACGGGCCGCTCTCCCCTGAGCGCACGTTTCGCGGCAATTACGCTGTCGCCCAGCGGCGTCTGGTAGATAGAACCGTCCAGTACCGGCGAAAACTGCACACCGTGCTCCCGATCGAAAATAACCGTATATATCGTGTTAGGAAAAGAACTGCTCTTCACGCGGTTCAAAATAACGTTCCCAACGCCAATTTTTCCGCGCATTGGTTCTCCGCGGCTCTCCGCGTGGATAATTTTCGAAAGCCAATAAATTTCATCGTCCGTATAGCCCCGGTAGCCTTTCAGGTGGGACGGGACCGTTATGCCATTCTTGGAAATCGCAACCGTATACGTCTGCTCGTTCCAACCGACTTGACTTCCCAAATGCTCCGACACAAACCGGACCGGTACATAGGTCCTGTCGTTTACCAGTTTCACGCCATTATTAATCTTGACATATTTTCCGTTAATATATCCAGCATTTTTGTTTGCAGGAAGCTCAATCGTCTTCCCATCCTGGCGGATTACCGCGGTATTGCGCGCCGCATCCCATTTCACGCTGTCCGCCCCCAGCCCCTCACTGATAAACCGGATAGGGACGTAGGTCGTTCCGTTGTATAGAAATGGTTCTGAATCCATTTGAATGTAATGCCCGTTGATCGTCACACATATCGGGGTGTCGAAATTTATTGGCTCCTCCGCCCGCACACTTACGGCAAACACCGCCATCAGGCTCAGCAGCAGGAGCATGATTCTCTTTTTCACGCTGCATTCCTCCTTGATACGTTTGTCTGTCTCAGCACGCGTACTAGTATAACATGAATCATGCAGCTGTTTCAAGGGCAAATGTTTGGAAGGGATTCCAATATATACAATCGTATATTCTCACATCCGCTGGTTATTCCGCTTACTTTCGGCCCACCGTTTCGGCGTGGCCCCCTCCCGCTTAATAAAAACACGGCTGAAGGTCGAGGTGTTTGTATATCCTACCTGTACGGCAATCTGATCTAACGACGCATGCCGGTCATCCAAAAGCAACTGTTTAGCGTGTTCTATCCGAACGAAATGAATGTAAGCCAAAAGCCCGTCTCCGCTATGTTCCTTAAACGCATGTGATAGATAGTTCGGCGTGATATTGAAATAGTCGGCAATGGAGCCAATGCTAAGCTCCGGCTCCGTATAGTGCTGCCGGACATATTCTTTGGCACTGTTTATGATCGTCAGCTGGGCCGGGCTTTTCTTTTCTTCCGCAGATTTGCAGAAAACCTCCAGCAGTTCCAGCGTTTTTTTCTTTGCCTCCGCAATCGTCCGGCAATTCAAAATATCGTCAAGTGCCTCCGTGCCGTCAACGACGTTATCCCTGTCAGATATTCGCAGTTCTCCCATTGCCTTTGCCATAGTGCCGACCAGGTCGAATACGAGAAGCTTTGCCGATTGCAGGGACATCTGGTTAGCGATGTTGTGTTCCAGAATCTCCTCAACCATTGTCTCCGCCCGGCTCTTATCTCCTGATATAATACTGTTGATTAACCGCTGCTCGCTTTCCAATGGATAATAATAATTTGTTTTCCCTCCGTCCAGACGGACAATTTCGCTATAGGGAATGATACTGTTTATCCCTCGGATTAACCGGTATTCCAGCGCATCGAAAGCCTCCTGATATGCGTTGCACAGTGTTGTATAGGACCGTTGGATATTACTGATCGCAGTCGTGAAATACACCTGAAAATTATCCTCTATAAACTGCTGCCCCTCCCTGGCAATCCGGTAAAGCTCCCCTTTCGCTTCTTCGTCCGTTACGCAGTCTCTGAAATTCACTAGACAAACAAGCAGCTCCCCGGTTTCAAACGTATAGCCAAGTGCATTCTGGCAAGCCAGCTCTGTCATCACGTTTGTTAGAATAAACTTCGTAGTTTTGTCCTTTTCCACTGGAGACAGGTTTTTCTCCTGTTCAAACAACTTTTCCGCATCCTCAACATAGAACATCAGAAGCCCGAAAGTTTCCCCAATAAACAGAATGTCATAGTTTTCCAGCGCTTCCTCAAGGGGGATATTTCCTGTAAATCCGGTTTTCACCAGCTGTTCCAATACTTTTGCCTGCATGATTTGCTGCTGTTTGTCAAGCTGCAATCCATATTTGTCGTTTTCTCCCAGTACGCGGGTAATGGATTCCTGGATGTGACGGTATTCATTTCCTGCCGTGTTAATTTTCAGGACATTTAATATTTCCTCTATCGGTTTGTAATTGCGCCTTACCATGAATGCGATGATAACAACGCCCAGCGCGACGGACAGAATTAGACTGACAAAGACCATGACGCGCATCGTTGTAACGTTGCTCATATAGGTTCTGACGGGTGACGCATAGAAATATCTCCAGCCGTTTACCACCGATTTACTGGAAAACAGTATGTATTCCTTATTATCCGGATTCCTGAGCCGGATTTCCCCCTGCTTATTCGGTTCCAGATTTTTCCCGCGCAGGTGGCCAGTCCAAATACCATTCGCGGAAAAAATAATATTGTCGTTTTCGTCCACAATCAAAAAATCTGCAGTGCTCTCACTAGCATTTTCAAGGATGCTTTTTGTGACATCCTCCTCATCCAAAAAAAAGATGAGATTAAACCCTGCCGTATCCTCACGTTCTGCGTAGTGCGTCACCATATAAGCGATATCGTACCCGTCCCCTTTCGGGACAGCAATAAATTTACCATTCGTATTCTCCTGGTAATATTTTTTAAAGTCGCTGTAGCTGCCGGAAAAACCCGCATTGTGGTACAGTGTGTAGTAGGAATAGCCGTCGTTCGCCAGTTCCGTTGAAATAATGCTGTCGTCGTCTTTTAAATAAATCAATATTTCCTTAATGGAACTGCTTGTCACCTTATAATTGTTCAAATTTTCTCTGATGAAATATTTCGATAATTGCTCTGAAGACGTCTTGTTTGCAATTAAATCAAATACATTTTGGTCAGTTGAAATTTTATAGGATAGCGTATAACAAAAATTGGCCCACGCATCTATCTTCTGCATAGGAGCTTCCAGTTTTTTTCTGCTGAGAAGCCGGACCTGCTCCTCCGTCTGTTTCATTTGAAAGGAAAACAGGATTCCGCTTGCAATCAGCGGGATTATCAGAACAGCAAAGTAAGATATAAACCACACGAAAGAAATACTCTTTCTGTGTCTGAATAGATTCCTCAACATGCCGACTCTCCATTCCGCGCTTGTAGATATCCTAATTTTATCACGAAAAAATAAAGCTGCAACGAACAATATCTGACTATTTATATCAATTTCTATTCTTGAAATGAAAATACAGAGTAAAAGTCCTCACAGAGGGCTTTTCTCTGCATGTATCCGGATTTTTCAAGACATTTCAACCGGCATCCCCTCATATATGGATGCCGGTTGACTTAAATTATGAAAATGGGGTTTACGTGCGTATCATTTCAACACGACGATGTCGCTGCATACCAATTTGGCATCTACCTTAATGAGAACTTTCGTTCCAGGCACAACATCGCTTTTGCTGCCCGCGTATATGCGGTTTTTTTCTTTATCAATGACAAGAACGTTGACGCCGCTGGAAATATTGAACGCTCTGACCAATCCGCAAAATTCTCTGTCCAAACTAACAAACGTTCCGGTATTGTTCGTTACAATTCCCTTGGCAATCCCCATCGTTGCGATGAAACGCCCTTCCGTGGCTCCACTGCTTGACATATAGTCGGCAATTGCATCGAACGGAATATCCGAGTTATTCACAACATGAATATAATTTAGATTTCCATTCTTCAGGGAATACTGAATGACATCCCCCTGCTTCAGTGAAAGCGGCTCAAGCCTTGTCGGATATGTCGGTACTCCGTTCACTTCTCCTTTTACATGCAAAGCCGCCCATTGACCGCCTGCACCGGAACCAGCGCACACAATGGTATCATCCGTAATGGTCAAATTAATATCGCTTCCATTTTGCAGAACTTTTAACCGGCTGATTGTATTGCCGTCTGCGTCAACGCCCTCCGTAATCGATTTTACAACGCCTAAACTTTGCGATAGCATGTCTTCTCCTGGCCCGACTTCCTGCCCCGCGCCTCCGGGTACCAACACCAAACACACCCCAGCAATTCCTGCGCTGCTCGAATCATATATTTTCATCTTAGCGCCTGTAATATATCTTACGTCCTGCAGCGAAATCGGAGCGTCAATCCAGAAGCTTTCTGGATATCCTACTGAGCCCTTAAACACTACCGTACTATTGTTGAATGTATGGCTCGGCGCAAATGCCTCGCTGTACGCAGAGAAGTGTGCCTCCTGAAAATAATTCATTGCGAACTCGCCAACGGTATAGGGAATATACGGCACTTCCTTGGATTTATCCACGGGTGTATCTATCATCGTCAAGTCGCCGTACATATTGGTGTCATACAAAACGACTTCGCTGGTAACATACGGAGTCAGCACTGAAATTGCCTTTTCGCTTTTCATCTTCACCTTATCAACTTCCAGATATTCTCCGCAGGTGAATATCTGCTCTTTCCCAGATGCCAGAAACATTTTAACTGATACGTCTTTACTAATTCCTTCGGCTTGTTCAATACCCAGGATAATTCCATAACCGCCAAGCTTACGGTTATCCTCTTTCACGCCGGCAATCCGTCCAAAAGCGTCCAGCAGGAACACCTTATCCTCTCCGGGCCGGATTTCAACGCCGTTGACGTGCAATACGCCACCCTCAACCTTGACCTCCGCATCCAAGCTAAATTTGTACACATCATCTGCGATTTGTACTTCATTGTCGCTGATGGACATCACTTTTCCGTTAACCAGCTTGGTCGAAATATAAATTACATAATGATTAGCAGCCATAAGTTCCGAGCCCTGGGACATCAATTCCGTTCCGACGGAAACCACGCTGCCCGCCGCAACCGCATTGATGGCCGCGACAGAGCCATTCAGGTAAAAGCTTACCGATGCCTTATCCTTTAAGTTCAGCAGCAGTCCGCTGTTTTTATCTGAAATAATCATTTCGCTTGCATTTTTATCCCCTACCACGAATGTCTTCATTGTTTTCGTGATAAGAAAAACGTTATAGGAACTGCTTCCATTATTGGAAATCAATGTGACACTATTAGCATCCTTCAGGCTGTTCAGCACCTGAGGATCCGCAGGCAGGCCATTATACAACACTGTAACATCTTTTGCGAATGATGCAGTCTGCAGCTTGTCGTCCTCGTAATATTCTACTTTTGTCGGAGAAACACTGTTCAAATCGTCTCCGTCTATTTTAATCACATCGTTTACAGACTTATACGGGGCAGCATAAATTATGGTTTCAGTATCCCCATTATAGAAGTATTCCACCTTCTGCCCAATTAGCTCACCAATTCCCGCATAGGCATTCAGGATTGTATTTTCATCAATGATGACGGTTCCGCGGGTGGCCTTCTCAGAGAAGAAGGAGGCCGCTTCTGTCGCCTGCAGGATACCGCTGCCCGCCCATACATCATGGAAACGGTTCATTACGGTCGTATCTTTATCGATCACCGAGGAGACGCCGCCGTCAACAACCCCCTGAGTCTGCACATTCATATCGAGGGTATCTGTAAGCATCTGAATCATGTTTCCACGGGTAATTTTTTCATTCACATCAGAAACATTTCCCATGATTCCCATGTCTCTGGCGAGCCTGATGTAACCGGTTGGATAACCGCCCATCGCCTGCGCTCTGTTTTCATAATCGCCCACCCGCAGCAGCATGATGATTGCCTCTATATTGGTTATCATATCATCAGGCCTAAACACATCAGACTCTTTGCTCACAAGACCGTAATCTGCTGCCGCCGCTATCGCCCCGGCATATTGGTGGTCAGCCGGAACATCCGAATACCGTGTTCCGCCCGGCTGGTCTGTGTCAATATTCATTAATCTCGCTGTAGCAGCCGTAAATTCTCCCCGGGTAATATTCTCCTCTAAATTCAGGTCTGTTTCTGAAGGAGTGATTATTGAGAGGCTGGAAAGGAGGCCGTATCCTTTTTCCAGCTTCGTGCCCACAACATTTGGAGGAATCGAGATTTCCTGCGCCGCTCCCTCTACCTGGGACAAAATTTCCGTATTATACATCGCAATGTTGTCAATGTACATTCCTTTGCTGGGGGTCGTACCCTGGATATAGGTAAAACGTGCTTTTTTAATGGAATATACGTCGTAGAGCGCCGCCCAATTATCCTTCTCCGGCATCGGCTCACTTTTCAGCAGCTCAATGGTTTCCCCTCTATCAACCATATAGACATCATACGTCAAAGTTTCTTTATGAAACACGACCCGCATTTTAAACCAACGCTTAATTGGGAAGGATCTGTAGATGATCCTGCCATCACCGCTATAGATGTTAGGTCCGCGGAAATCATAAAAGAAAAACTGCGTATCATTCCGGCTCGCACCGGTCAGAATTGTACATGCGTTCGTAAAAATACCGTTATAAAACCTGTCATTCGTACCAAACGCATTGGCAAAATAGAGATCTGCCTCCACGGTCTGCGCTTCTGTTTCCATATCCTTTACGACCGGCGTATCAATACCCATAGGCTGGTTCGAAAGGGCTGCGGACGTATCAATGAAAAAAGCACGGTTATTTTTATTTTCTGGGTCTTCCTGAACCGTACCCTTAATATCGGACTGCGCTGAAAGCAGATACGGCTCCGCCGGAAACGCGCCTATTTCCACCTTCTGAAAATCCTGTAATAAAACGGTTGCCGCAGAAACAGTTGCGGGAACAACACAGCAGGTCAAAAGCACTGCTAATATGCAAACTGCAGAAACAACTTTACGCTTAATCAATCGATTCACCCCTTTTAATATCTCACAATGGTTTTACTCAAAAGTAACAATCCGTTATTTCAGTTCGTCAGCACCATGGCCGGAGAGGTAATCGGCGCCATAGAATCTACCGTATCCCACACCATATTAACCAGCTTCAAATTGGGGCGGTCCGGAATATTCAGTTCCGCACTTAAATTTGCTATCGCGCCTTCGGCAACATCTGAAGTCGTGGTGACGCTTTGGACAATTTTATCATTTTCATACAAAATGCTGATCAATGTAATTTTGGCGGTCGCTTCACTGTAATTCCGGACACGGTAAGAGTGCGTATATACTCCGGGAGTCAACCGCTTTGCCTCCGCCCCCTTCGGATCCGTACACGTCCACCCCTCTGTGATGAACAGGCTGTCTAAATCCTTCAAGAACATATCGTCGATCAAAAATTTCGAATTTGCCACGGCGCCGTTATGTACGCCCATCCAAAGCTGCGCATCTGTCCTGTTCAGGCTGGCCTCTGGTATAGACGGAAACGCCACGTTTCTCGCGGCAATGCGGTTATCAATGAAAACGCTGAAATTTTTATTATTCCGGTCAATAATAATATCGAAATCATGCCATTCACCCTGCGTATAGTCCATGACCTTCTGTTTATTTACCAAAATGGCATTGTTGGTAAATTTCAGCAATTCAATATAAATAGTTGGATTGTTGGTGATTCTCAGATTGATGGCAAACGATGTGCCCAAATCCGCAATTCTTGCATGCAGATGCATCAGCCCCTGCAGTTTCAAATTAGTCTTATATAGAAATGGGGTAGTCCCGGATTTAAAGCCAAACTCCAGAAACTTGTTCCCATCTTCTTCCCTTACGACTTCAAGCGAACTGACAAAAGCTTTATTAGCCAGCAACAGGTCCGGAATCCCCGCTATCGTATCTTCTATCGGAAGCGGCCCGGGCTGAAGCTTTTCAAAATCTACATCAAAGTAGCTTGCGGCAAAAGCTGGTACGCTCCAGAAACAGGAAAGCAAAATGGCAGCCAGCATAATGCTAAATATTCTTTTCATTTCATCACCTCATTTAAATTTTTACAACCACCGCCATCTTTTCATTCCGGTTGAATTGTTAACTGATTGGAGATGACCTTGCCGTCCGCGGACAGCATGATGAAGGTTACCTTATCTGTCTGACCGTTTAGGAAAAAGCCGGTTTCCAGATCGATATGGGCATTCTGCATGACGAGCCCCTGCGCCTTACCTCCGGCTACAAACGCATCTCCCTGATAATGCCATGCAAACAGCAATGCCCCAATTTCATCCTGGCCTGAGGTTTCCGTGCATCTTATAACAAAATTGGTTGCTCCGTTATAGGGGGCAGTTTTCACTGCACCGTCAAAGCCCTTGGCGGCCTGAAGGCTGAGCTGTGTATGGACGCTGTCCGCAGTGACTGCGATACCAGTCAGGCTTGTATTGATGTTACTTCCGTATTCATCTACGATTCCCGTTACCTCTACTGTGAACTCCGTATCCGGGCTTAACGGATTTGCAAAGATAAGGCTATATTTGCTGCCATTCAGCCTGGCTACAAATGCTGGTTTAACAGCTTCGCCGTTTTGTGTGATTGTAAAATTATCGTTGTCCGGCAGCAAAATATTATTCGAAAAGTCCAGCGTTACACTGCTAGTACTGATATTGTCAAGCCGTACACTTTTTTCTGTTACGAACGAATGAACTGCAGCCTCACAAGCTCTTCCGTAGCTGTCCTGCAACGCCCCCTCCTGGATTTCGAGAGATAATTCAGATTCATAGGGAAGCAAGGTATTGAACACAATAACACATTCCTTACCGGAAAATTCTGCTCTTGCGGGACGGACCCCATTCACGCTGAATTTCAGCAGGTCAGCCCTTTCCGACAGCGGATAATTTGCAATAAGCTTCAACTGGTTCACTTTACAATTCTCCGCTGATTGCAGCGAAATCGTGACAGGAGCAACTACCTCCGCGGCCATGCCGGACAATCTGGCATCTCCGTCCACCTCTTTTTCATCCACAGGCGTCACCTCGCATTTGATGAACTTGCCCAGTTCTGCCTCTGACGCCAGATATGCTTTTGAGGTCGCTCCTTCAATTTTTTTATATGTGCCCTCATAGGTATCGCTGATATACCACTGGAATCTGCTCTCTCCTTCCGGCGTGCCTTTCGAATGCGTATACGCATAGACCGGAAGAATTTCGGCATTGACCAGAACATACGGTGCCTCCAGGGACACGCTTGTTACCTCCGGAGGCGTACCTACTTTCACAAACATCGGTTCGCTGAATACCTCAACCCCCGTTTTACCAAGTGTATTCCGTGGAAGGACGCCGCATCTAATATATTTTCTCGAATCCTCTGGTTTACACATATAATCCTTCTGGTTCGCACCGGAGATCGGCCGAAAGAATCCATCCGCCGAGTCTGAAACGTACCACTGGATTTGCGAATCATCGCCGGCAAGCCACGCGTCAACCAGTGTATATTCCGCCGTTATGGTATGCCCATTTGCGACAATTCCAGAAATCGAGGCCTTGTTATCCCGCAGGGACGGGTCTGGCCGATAGACTCTCACCTCGTTGATGATTAATGAATTGCTTTTTCCCGCCACGCCATCCAAATGGATTCTGATTTCCGTACAGCCGTTATCCGCCCACTGGGTCGATTTTGTCGGTGTCCAGTTTGGCGCCCCACTCTGCCAAGACTTATTGGTTAAAATCGGAATAACTTTGATTCCTCCGTTTCCATCGCTTGTTTCCATCCAGGTAGAACCCGTCCTGTCCTCATAATTCATCTCGAGAACCGCTGTATAATGTATTTTCGGATTAAACGCGTTGGTCACATTTCCCCCGTGTTGGAGGCCGGTTTCAAAATAGCACGCCCGGTTGATATTCATAATGAAGTTCCGCATTCTGTCCTTACCGGACCAGTGCTCAATTCGAAACAGCGTATTTAACGACTCCACCTCAAAACCGACTTCATACCGCACGATTCCGGTATTGAGCTTCGGAAGGTTCACCGCGCTGATTTCCGCCATTGCCGAACCGGCGTCTGTCACCGAAAGTTTAACCGCGTCCTTTTCATTATATACCGTCATTTCCCGTTGATAGTTTCCCGCCGCGTTATTGGCTTTAAAACGCTGTGTCAACGGCTCCTGCGTGAACGGATCTCCTTCTGTAATGCCTGTATTTTGAAAATCCTCATAGAATTCTTCTTCGTTAACAAATCCGTCCGCGAACGCTGCCGGCGCTGACAAAGTCAGCGCCAGAGCAGCGGCAATCGCCATGCTTATCAGTTTCCTCACATCAATTACCACCTTTCCGATAAACTGCGGCTTCCTTCACACTGTTCCATGTCCCGCCGTCGTTTGTTCCATGGAAGGTGTATTTTACATATCTTCCCGTTGAAGGCTGCAAGCGGTAGGATTCCATTTCCGCGGTCTGTCCGCCGCTCACGAACGCCCCGACCTCCGTCCAGTTCTGTCCGTCCTCCGAAGTATAAACCTCAAAATTGCTTGTTCTCGTATTCCCCGCGTAGAAGGCGAGCGCCGTATAATCAATCTGCTGCGAACTGCCCAAATCGAGCATCAGCCAGCACACGCCATTTTCTTCATAGCTGGACCAGCGTGATTCATCACCGGTATCGCCGTCCAGAACATTGGAAGGCGGATACGGTTCCTGCGGAGATAAGCTCGCTGTTGCTTCCAGCACATTCAGCTTCGTCATATCTGGATACACCCCGTCAAACGCGGAAACATTGAACATACAGTGAATCTCCTGATAGAAGTCCGGATCGGTTTCTGAGCGAATGACTGCAGTCGCATTCATGCCCTCCTGGGTTAACTCTATCGTATATCCTTCATGGACATCCATTGTTACCTCAGGAATTCTTTCATACCCGAAATCAAGCGGAATGGTATAATCATACAGGTATTGATCGTATCCGCTGTATTCCACGCCGTCAAGCTTGATATTTTTAATCGCCGCACCCATTCTTTCTCCATCCGGTATTGACCATTCGTCTAATTTGCCCGGTTTGAGGAGGGAAGGTTCTTTCCACTCATACTCCAGCGGCTCCAATGTTACCGCAATGGAAATTTCCTCAACATTTTCCAGATGAATTGCAAGCTTTCTGAAATCCTCATTTTTTTCCTGCAGCTTCAATTGCTTGGAAGTTGGCAGCGGTGATGCCGGCATCAGTGTGAACACCGCGTTCGGGTCACTGCAATCGAGTCCAACCCAAAGCCGTTTACCTTTTTGCGTCAGGATAGCGCTCTTTCCATCCTCTGCTATTTCAACATCGGCCTTCGTATTGGCAAACCAATATAGCTCTGACGGCTTCGGCATTGTAATCTCGTCTTGGATAACGGTTTTTCTCCGGTCATCTGTCAGCATCCAGCCGCGTTTATAGGAGGTTGCGTCTTCGTGATATGCCGCCGATAAATCTGCAATTGCATATGCCCCTTTTGGCTTGCTGACTTCCTTAATAACTGGATTCCACGTCTTCTGATCCTGACCAGCTTCTGCGTCCGGATTGATGACCACGCAGTTGTGCGCCTCTGTCCTGTAACGGTATACGTCGTATACGGTGAATGGTTCATCCCCCTGAGGCGAGTACACCAGCCAGTCGCGTCCCAAATCCCAGAACCAGTGCTGGCCCAGCGCCTCATACTCCCACTGCCCCATGTCAAGGTGTGCGTGCCCGACATCATCCGTACCGGCGTGATAAAATACATTGACAGAGTTTGGATCTCTCCAGGCGGTTCTCATACTGCCTGTCATAACCCTTTGGAATGTTTTATCCAACTGCAGCGACATTTCAGAGCCGCCCATGAATTTTTCATAATCGAGCCAGATCAGGTCGTACATCAGCGGCATTTTTTTGCCGTCGCGCAGTTCTCCCACACGCTGCACGCCTAGCCCCACATTGTTTGTATGCTTCGCCCAGTACATAGATTCAATCGGGTTGCTGCCTCCGTTGTCATCGTCGTGGAACGTCATTTTCTGTACACCCGTCAGGTAAATGATGTAGGTGGCCGTATCTCTCAGGCCAATGGTGTTATCGTAGCCGTAACCGGTTCCCAATGTGCTGTAAACTGCCGATTGTCCTCTGTTAAAATAGGACATTGCATAGTTCCAGTAACCTGCACTCTCTTCGCTTGCGCCGTCAGGATAGTATTCCGGCAGGTAATATTCCAAAGAGCGGTATGCCGAAGCAATCATTTCCGCGCAAAAATCTGGATCTTCCTCAAAGAAGGTCGTCGCGGCAAAGAAAATACCGGATGCACAGACGCTTGCCCAGTTACTGCCGCGTGTTGCATAGTCATATTTATTATTCCACGGGCCGTCCGGATTGTACTGGTAAACCTCAATCTCTTCCTGCAGTGTTCTGGAGAAAATGGTCTCTTTTATCAATTCCCTCTGTTCCGGCGTGAAAAAGTCGTAGCACCAGTCATAAACAAGACACACGCTTTCTGTGAACGCGGAAATCCCAAGAAAAATACTTGGCTGCCAGGTAGGCCAGTCGAGGCAGTTCAGAATCTCTTCTACACACCTTTTTGCATATTTTTCGTCCTTCGTTATCTGATAAACAAATGCCATATCAGGAATTTTATAGATAATCTGGTCGCTTCGAAGGGCGAGACGCATGCCGTCCGTCATAGAAAATTCCTGCAGCGGGTCAGCCAGCTTTGCGTCAGATTGCGCTTTTAAGATATCAAACCACCTACCGACCTCCGGGTCCGTTTTGATAATTTGGCGAAGCTCCTCAAAACCTGCTTCATCCTTATGCAGCCTCGGATGTTGGGAATTCCGTTCTTTGTTTTTCTCGTAATCCGCTTTAATCTGTTCTGGTGTCGGCCGGGAATAGGTGAGCCGCCTGACGACTTCCTGCATGTATTTTGTATCGGTTTCCAAATCGAACACTTTATCGTTATCCGCGAGCGCCACAAATTGTTCCAGGTTGATATGGACAAGCGTTTTATTAAACAGCTGTGCCAGATATTCCGCCGGAACGAATACCTCGTCTCCTACTTCTGCTGCCTGCGCATACTCATGTGTCTTTCCGCCCATTGTGATGGAGGTAGCTGTTGCTACCGCACTTCCTATCTTATATCCGTTTTCAATCTTTTCTGCAGAATAGCCCATCTGTTTTGCAGTAAATACAGCGGGCAAGTATGGCAGCCCCTGAAGGAATATCGGCGCAGGGCATTCCACCATTTCCCCGTTCGCATACGCCTTGTTTCCTCCAACGGAAAACATCAGGGCTTTATCTGCCAGTTCTTCAACCTTTTCCTGATACATCTGCGCCTGCAGATAATTCGTTTCTCTGGCCGCATCATACATAATTGTCTGCGGCACATCTTTCCATTCCTCCTCACGCTTTGCCTTATAATCTAAATAAATGGCGATGTCATCATAGTACATGATCGTTTCTTCTTCTAATTCTCTGGTGAGGTTCGGGTTCTCTTTTTTCAAAGCCCCTTTGGATTGAATGACAAAATTTGTCGGGTTATTGAAGTTTACTCCGCTGTTTATAGAATAGCTATATGTGCTTGCCTTTTTTCCGTCGATATAAAGGTTATAAGTTTTTGAGCCGGTGTTAATCAGAACATTTGCCGTATACCATCTGCCTGGCTCCATCTCGAGAATAGGAGTCTTATCCGTTCCTGAATACGCTTTCATTTCTTTCACTGTCAGAAGATTCACCGTATTTCCGGAATTGGACAGCCATACCAGATTTTCTCCGTAAGGTGAATTGGTCATGAACCTGAAGGTAATAACCGCATCAGATTTTAAAACAACCTGCTTTTGAATCTGTCCGGCATTATTGATGCCTTCCGGCAGTGAACCGATTCTCAGCACTCTGTTTTTCTTCTCTCCCTCTTCCGGTTCCGCGGTTGCCGGTGCAAGCCTCGCATTCTCTTCCGGAGACGTGTCCCAGCGCCCCACCGTGCTGGCTAAGGGCACCTTGCTAAACCGGTCAATCACTTTTCCCTCAATATCATAGCCTGGTTCTTCCATAATCGTGATATAGGTACGGAAATCCCTGGATTGTGCGCCGTGATGATTCATGGTATCCGTCGTCCAGCTGTAGTCTCTCCCATACACGAGGGTTCCAGTTTTTCTGTCTGGGTATGTATCAAAGGTTTCATAAAACAGCATATTGCCCTCCTGTTTGGCTGCGAATGTCATAGTTGGTAAAAATGAACTTGTCATGGTTACCACACAGAGTATGGTCAGGAATTTTTTCAGCATATTTTCCCCTCCTATTTTTATCACCTTATTTTTTATCTACCAGCCGTTTAATTACTACAGTGGCCTCAGCTCTCGTTGCGTTCTTTTGCGGCGCAAAGCTTCCGTCTTCATTGCCGCTGATTAACCCATAGGAAACGGCTTTTTGCACAAACTCAACAGCCCAATCGCTGATAGCACTGTTATCCTGAAAAGAAAGTTCCTTTTCCTCTCCGGCTATTCCTGTCTGTTCAGCCGCGCCAACTACGATTTTCGCCATTTCTTCTCTTGTTATGGTTTCCTCCGGCCGAAATTGAGTATCCTCCGCAATCAGCCCATTGTCGAGCGCCGCCTGGACCTCCCCAGCAAACCAATCGTTATCTTTCACATCTGTAAAAGTGCCCGTATATTCTGCTTTTGGCAGTTGAAGCACCCGTACAATCAGAGACAAAAATTCTCCCCTTTTTATCATTCTGTCTGGGTCAAAGTTACCGTTTTCATCGCCCTTGACAATTCCCTGTGAAGCCATCGAAGTAATTTCTGAAGCAGCCCAATGCCCTTCCAAATCCGTAAATGCATAATTTTTCGGTAAATTAATTTCATCTATGGGTGCAGTATCTGGAAATTGCTGAGTTTGGTTTCTGCCGCCTCCTCCTGTATTTCCACCACCGCCACTGCCCGGCGTTCCGCCACCACTACCGCCAGATGGCCGCTCTATTTCAGGATTTTTCATCATTTCATACAGAAAAGTAACCTTTTGTGGTTCTGTTTCTCCGGCAGCGCGGACATAAATAGAAATTGTCTGTGTCGTCTCGAGTCCCGGAAAAAATTCAGCAGAAAACGCTCCGGTATTCGTTGTTTCCACCTGACCCATGTAGAGTAGATTCCCATCGCCGTCAAATGCTTTGACAGTGACAGACCCTACCGTATTACCAGGGCTATTTCCACTGACTTTTAGTATTGTTCCCGCCCTGGACA
>CABSKZ010000017.1 GCA_902478395.1 uncultured Eubacteriales bacterium
GTGTTAAACTGTTAGCGTAGTCAATGAGAGGTTTGCAAAATTCGGGGGCCTGCGAGTCAGGCTTCCCGGCAGCCGCGGAAAGCGTCTTTTCCTTACAAGGGGGACTGCGCATGTCCTGTCTGGTTTACATATGGACAAAAGGGCACAAAAGACGCGGTTCACAGCAGCCCGGCTTTTCTTTAAAAGAACAAAACGGGCAATTTTATCCAGGGCCTTCCTGCCCGCAATAAGGCCCCGGAAAGCTATCAGGAAATCTATGCGGGCGGAAAGGCTATGGGAATTTTTATGAAAATCAGAAAATGTATGATCGCTGGATTGGTATGGTCACTTTTGTTTTGCTGTATTCCTCAGACTTTTGCGGCAGCAGAAGGACAAGGCAGAATGGAAGTCCTGTTTGAGGAAACCTACGATTTCGAATCGTATGAAATGGATGGGAATAAGGTCACAACAGCATTTGTGAATAAGGCGGGTGTGCGTATGTGGGAGCTGAGGCAGGGGACGCAGAACATGTTGGTGGATGTCGTTCCCTCTGGACGTGGCGGCTATGGGGATGCGCTGCGCATCAGTACGAACGCGGCAAACGGTACAGTGTTCTATGCAAACAATAATGGAACAGGAAATTACCTCCCGGAGCGGAAAGAGGGATTGGTGGTCCTGGAGCACGATTTTCTGCTGGAGGCAGATTCTCTTCCAACCAAGGAATCCAGTGTCATGTGCCAGATGATGACGACAGTCGGCCAGCAATTTGTGTTTCCGTATGTCATCCGGCGGCAGGGGGACGATATTCAGATTATGCGGGACGCAAACGTCAATTCATCCCCCGCATACGCCGGGCCGTTCCCGTGCGGACAATGGTTTAAGATGCGTGCGGTATTCGACTATACAACCGGAAAGTGGTTCAGTGAATATATCGACCCGCAGGGAGAGAGTCACTGGCTGGCAAACGGGAGCAATATCCCCCCGGTATTTTTAGAAGCGGGGGTGCGCAGTGTGCGCACAACCTATACGGTTACCAATAATACGGCGGACAAGTCCGCGCAGATGCTGGCGGACAACTTCCGGTACTACAGCCTGGAAGGAATGTCTACAGCAAGCGGCTTCACAGCAGTCAAACAGGCTGCGGACATCTATTCCGCGATGCCGAACCTGACAGGTGCGCCCTATTCCCCGAAAGCGGCTGCATCCTTTAAAGAAGATTTTTCCACCTATATGTCCGTTCCAACTGCTCTGGAAGTGGGGAATGGTAAAACATGGAGCAGTGTTTCGACCGGAGCATATTATGGCGGCTCGGTAAATGTCACAGCGGACCCGGACGCAGAGGAGCAGCGTGCGCTGTTTTTCCACACGGGGGACGGTGGACCGGTCAGTCAGGCCGCGCATGCGTGGCTGCGGCCTATGGATTCATCCGGCGGGACTGCCGGAGCAGTATGCTTCGACGGCAGAGTTCGCGTGGCCGACAGCGCGACGAATGCATATGCGGCGATTACCACGCAGGACGGCCGGGCAGATGTCTTAAAGCTCCTGCGGATAAGCGGCGGTGACTTGTATCTGCTCGATACATATCTCATGACGGTAGAGCCCAATCAGTGGTACGAATTCAGTATGCTGCTCAATGCGGCGGATGATACGGTGTTTGCGAGCGTTTCCGGCGCGTCCGGAACGGCGGACGCCACGGTTCAGGCAGAAGCGGTCTGTTTTGAAAATCCGTTGCGCATTACAGTAGGCGCGGAATATGCCGGGGAGGCGCAGGCGGAAACTGGGGTGTACTTTGGCAATTTGGCGGTGTACAGTGCATCGGAATGCACCGTCACAAGTGAACTTCTGTTGCAGAACAAGCCGTTGCAATTGAAACCGAAAATAGATTTGCATTTTTCGAATTTTGTTAATGCGAGCCAGCTGAATCATATCGTGCTGACAGACGGTCAAAATGAAACCGCGTTGAAGCTGGAATTTACCGGGAACGCGGTGAAAACAGCCGTGATAGAACCGGAAGCATTTCTGAAGAAGAACACCAGCTACCGGGTTGTGTTATCCGCAGTCGAGGATGTTCTTGGCAATGTGCCCGCTCCGGCGGAACTGGCCTTCCAAACCGGAGACCCTGCGGTAATGGATATTATGGAAATCGGCGGTATATTTCTGACGGTGGACGGAAGCCGTACCGAATATCTGAAAGACGGAACGGCGGCGGTCGGGGTCAAGTGTAGGAACGTAGCCACCGAAGAAACAGAAACCGTTTTGATTCTGGCTTTGTACCGGGGATATGTTATGGAGAAAATTGTTGTGACTGATG
The DNA here is from genome assembly GCA_902478395.1 of uncultured Eubacteriales bacterium. GTDB lineage: Bacteria > Bacillota > Clostridia > UBA1381 > UBA9506 > CABSKZ01. The sequence goes on from CABSKZ010000017.1 coordinate 2,291, forward strand.
GGATAACAGTTGCGCCAGGCGTGGAGGCAGAGCTTTCGGCAAACATCAGTATTCCTGCCGGACGGGACTACCGTCTTCGCGTATGCCTGTGGAACAGCATGGAGGAACAGTTTGCGCTGGCACAATCCTGTCTGTTCGATAAGGCGGGGATGGTGCGTGAATAATCTATTTATCCAGTTCAGACAGGAGAAAGGAATGGTTCATAAATGAAGAAAACAGTTTATTTACTTATATTTATACTCTTGGCCTCCGTTAGCTGTTTCCCCGCATCGGCTGCAGAGAAGGTGGATTCTGACGTCGACCGCAAGGCAAAGGTGCTGGCAGATCTGGGCATCTTGGAGGAGGAAACGTTTGAAGACGGGACGATGACGCGCGGGGAGTTTGCCGGGCTGGTCATCAAAATGATGAACGTCGACACGGGAGCGTTTACCTCCGTCTTCCGGGACACAGATGAAAACGAATATGCCGAAGCGGTTGCAGCAGTCAGCTCTATGGGCTATATGACGGGCTACGGCGATGACACGTTCGGCGTGGACGACGCGGTGACGTATATACAGGTTATTAAAACGCTGATCTGCATGGCTGGCTACGAGCCGATGGCCTATATCAGGGGCGGTTTCCCAACAGGATTCCTCACCGTCGCATACTCGGAGAAAATCGTCCGGCTGAAAACGGCGGATGTCAATGCAGCAGCGACATACGGGGATGTAATCTCCATGTTATATGATTTATTGTCGGTAAAGGTACTGAGGGAAGCGGTTACCGGAGAGAACGTTGAATACGTATACAGCGGTTTGTTCCACTATGAAAAGCTGGGGCTGGTATCCGGTAAAGGGGTGGTGATGGCGAACAGCCTGTGCAATCTCGTTGACGAGCGGGCGCTTGGAAAGAATGAACTGCTGGTTGGCAGTGCGGTCGTTGAAGCGCCGGATGTGGACGTATCAGACTATCTGGGCCGGTATGTGGAATATTTCATGGACGAAGAAGAACAGGAGGTCGTCAGCCTGTGGCGGGACGACACGGAGCTGGATACGCTGGAAATCGATGCCGCGGATATCATTTCCTGTGACGCGCGCACAATGCAGTATATGGATGAAAATGGTATGGGGAGAACTGCCCGAATCAGTCAGAACGCGCAGACCATCTATAATGGGAGGCTGCTGTACTCTCCGGCTGAAGCGGACTTCAAGCCGGAGGAGGGCAGTGTCCGCCTTGTCGCGGTCAATGGCGGCGGATATGACCTCGCGGTTATCACCTCCCTGCAGAGCCTGATTGTAGAGGAAGCCGGCGAGACAGCAGAAGGCTGGCTAATCCGTTTCTCCAATGGGGACAGTGCCGCCGGAACCGACCGGATAGAGATTGGAAAAGGCAGTAAGGGGAAGAATATCCGGGTTGTGTTAAACGGCGCTATATCAACGGCCTCCAGTATTTCCAAGGGCATGGTCGTGGATGCCGCTGCGGAAAAGTACCCGGCGGCGCTTGGTCTGAGTGGTGTGGAAGCCGCCACGCTGTATGTATCCGCTGTGACCGCAGCCGGAACGGTGAATGCAAAAGGAGAACAAACCATAACAATCGGGGAAACGGAATATGACCTGTCGCCGGGGTTTGACCGGGCGGAGTTGGCCTCCCTGCGGGTTGGGGAAGCCATTACAGGCTATATCAATACAAAGGGCCGGTTGGTAGGATATGAAATGAAAACCGGCGCGTCGGAACAATACTACTATCTGCTGGGCGTCGAAAAAATCAGTCCCATGTCCAGCCAGGCACGGCTAAAGACCGTAACGCCGGAGGGAAAGATTTCTGTGCTGGAATGCAATGAGTCGGTCAGCTTCGAGGGCTATTTTGGCGAGGCTTACCGGCAGGCGCGGGTGAAGGCGGAGAAGCTGCCCGATCTCCTGAGTGTCGGAGGAATCGTGAAACAGCAGCTTTTGAAAATCGGGCTGGATGCCGACGGGTTTATCAGCAAGGTTTCTTCAGCATATGAGGACGCGGCTAATCAAATGCCGGGCTACGCAGATGAGGGCTTCCGCCTGAGTGCGCAGTGGACCGGAGCAAACGGCGCGCGGATATATCAGGACAAGGTCAATTCCATCAACTCAAACTATACGCTGGACGGCTCTACGCTGGTGTTCTATCTGGCGGGAAACGCGCAGACGGAGGACGATGTAAAGGTTGGGAACAATTCCATTCTTCCGCAGGATAAAACGTATTCGAACCTCAAGGTATACGATGCGACGCCCCTGTTGAACGCCGGGGTAGTCGTGATAATTGAGGAACAGCTGACGGGACAGACTCCAGACGAAGCGACTTGCAAATCGAACGTAGTGGTTGTGGAAAATGTATCACAGTGCATCATTGGGACAGACAAGGAAACCTACCGGCTGACGGGCTGGCAAAACGGCGAAAAGGTGACGCTGACCGCATCCAGTGAAAGGCTTGCGGACTCCCGCCTGACCCGGTGGGCCAACATCGACGGAAAAAACGATGAAACGGCGAAGTTTAAAAACTTAAAGCGCGGGGATATCATTCAATATAAGGTGGACGGGGACGGCTATGTCGATACCCTGCACATCCTGTTTTACTACAGTCAGTGGCGGTATGCTGAGTATGTCAACGGAGACACACTGGACGACGAGCACCACCGCGCTATGATTCACACCGCGTTCGGTGAGGTGGAGATGCGCCCGAACCCCGATTTACTCTGGATTAAATCGCAGTATAAGGCGAAAGCATACCCTATTGACAAAGCGTCCATCACGGTGTATGACATGAAAACACACAGAATTTATAAGGGAACCGCATTTGACATATCTGCGGGGGACAAGGTATTTGTGCGGGATATGGCATATCTGGTCGTAGACGTCATAGTTTTCAAAAATTTTTCCTGACAAGCGATTCATAGTTTATCAAGACAATGAAAGAACCCGTTGATTCCGGAAAGGAATGATTTTGATATGATGAAAAAAATACTTTCGCTTCTGCTGGTATTTCTGTTTTGCAGTCCGGCGGTGTTCGGGCTTGGAATGGAGGAGGCCTTCTCGCCGGGAACCTCCGCACTGGAGCTGGCCAGCACCGGGCTTGCCTCCGCAGTTGTGGAGGAGGGGGCACTTCACGTCACAGCAAACGGCACAGCGCAGAAAACGGTGGTTGCTGAGTTGAAAAATCTTGGCGGCATGAAAGGCGCCATCTGCTTCGAACAGCAGATTTGGCGCATGGAGAATATGCCTGAAGGTTTCGAGGCGGCGGTGCGCATTACATCGGAAAGCCGGCTGGCAGGCGGCGCTGTGGACCGCCACATCGATGTGCTCACCATTCGGGACAACCAGGTGTACGACGCAAACTCCCGCAGGCTGGCGGAGCTGGATGCTAAACAGCCGGTGACATTTACGGTAGAAGTGAACACGGAAACAGGGATGTTTACCGTGTCGGCAGGAGAAAAAACATTGTCAAGCGGTTATCTGCCGCGCGGTGTAAAATTTACCCAGGAAAGTCTCCGGAAAAGTGGGCTGAACGGCTACGCGGTTTTGGTCAGTGGGCCGGAAGGCGGGAAAACAGGCGAGCTGTATTTTGATAATTTGAACGCCTATTCGGTCGGTGAGCTTGCCGTCACCTATGATCCGGATTATTCACCGGATGACCTGAACCAGCTTAGGCTGACCTTCAACAACCGGATACAGGAAATCTCTTTTCAAAAGGAGTATATCTTGATAGACGGCAATGCCGTGACGGACATTTCGTTCGGTGAGGGCCGCCGGGACTGCGTGCTGACGCTGGAAAAGCCGCTTGCTTATAACGCCTCCTACGAAATCCGTTTCACCGAAGATTTTGTCGACGATTACGGCGGTATGCCCGGCACAATGGCGCTTCAGACGCCGGATATTCCCCTGAGCGCGAGAATCCATAATGTGCTGGTTTTCAACATCTCCTGCAAAAATGTTCTGGTGGGCGGACAAAAATCTGTGCTGGTCGAGGAAAAGCCGAATTTGCTGCCGCTGGACGACTACAATACGGTCATGGTCCCGGCAAATGCGGTGCTGAAGCTTTTTGGGGCCGAGCCGGAGCAAACGGAAACAGGTTTGGCGTTTACATTGGGGGAAGACCGTTATTCTATAGAGGCGGGCAGTCCGAATTATTTTAAAAATACAACCCAATATACCTGGAAGCGCGGCGCCTCGCAGTCCTGCGGAGAAATTATGGTCCCGCTGGAGGATTTGGCAAAGTTGTTCGGTAAAAAGGTGGAGCAGTATGACGAGGGGCTCATCATTGTCTCAGAAGATGGCAAAACCTTTGACACGAAAAGGGACGCGGAAACGCTCAAAACGGTCCGGAATTTGCTGATTTATGAGGAGCCGACGCGGGAAGAGATTTACAGCGATTACCTGGAAAACGCGGACGGCAGTCATCCACGGGTACTGGTTCCGTCACAGGATGTGTTTGGCAATCTGAAAAGCAAGCTGGAACGCGACGACACCTTACAGGAGTGGTTTCAGAAGCTGATGGCGCAGGCGGATAACACCATTCGTAATGCGCACATCGAGTATGATATTTTCAATCAGAATTCCCAGATACAAATTCTCCGGAAATTCCGTACACGTGCGGAGCTGCTGGGCATGGCGTACCACCTTACAGGAGACGAAAAATATGCCGCGTATCTTTTTGGGGAAACCCAGATGGCCGCGACCGTTTCCAACGACTGGCGCAAGACGGGCTACCTGAATGCGGGAACGCTGATGATGGGCCTTGGCATCGCGTACGACTGGCTTTACGATTATATGGATGAAGCGCAGCGGGCGGCGCTGCGGAAAGAAATTATTACCCGGCATATCATGCCGGGACTGGAGGCGCACCGGGGTACGCTGGTCGCGCCCGACTCAAGCTGGACGTCGGTGATGAGTACCACAGGCTGGGTGACGTGGAATTCGAACTGGAATATCATCTGTAACTCCGGCATGATGGTGATGGCGAGCGCCATGATGGAGGACGAGCCGGAGCTTTGCAAGGAAATTATGGATTATGGACTAAAATCTCTCCGGTATTATACGCCAGCCTTCTATCCGGACGGCGCGGCACTGGAATCGCTGGGGTATCTGACGGTTATTTTGAGCGACTTTGCCCGCCTGATGAGCACGATGACACTGACCTACGGCACGACCTATGGCATTTTAGAAGCGCCGGGAATTTCACAGATGCCATATGTCATCGCCTACCTGACTGGCCCGGTCGGCATCAACAATTTTGGCGACGCGGGCCTGAGCAAATCGGTTCAGCCGGCGGAAACCATGATGTTCGCACGGTTGCTGGGCGACCGGGATTTGGCGCAGCTGCGCATCAACGAGGTGGAACGGGGCGTATCAGTGCTCGAGACCATGGATTTTCTGTGGTACGCCCCGGATTCGGAGCGGGGTTCGGTGAAGTTGGAGCAGGACCGGTATTTCCGCGTCGGGGAAACCGGCTCCATGCGCAGTTCGTGGGCGGATTCAAACGGAATGTTCCTCTCCTATCACGCGGGTGACAATGCCATCAACCATTCCCATATGGATACGGGCAACTTCGTGCTGGACGCGATGGGGGAACGCTGGGCCATAGAGCTTGGCTCGGACGGCCTGTCCTACAGCATGAACCCGGCAAGCGGAATCACCAGCCGCTGGCAGCTTTACTACCTGCGGACAGAGGGGCACAACACGCTGACAATGAAACCCGGACAGGATCCGGGGCAGGAGCAGACGGCATTTAGTCCAGTCACAAAGTTCGAAAGCCGGGAACAGGGAAGCTATACCATTGTCGATATGACGCCTGCATACGCATCTGTGGCCAAAAAGGCCCATCGTGGCTACATGCTGCACCAGAGCCGTAGAGTGGCGACTGTACGGGACGAGGTGGAGCTGAAATCGCCAAGCGACATCTATTGGTTTATGCATACCAACGCGGATGTTGAGATTTTAGAGGGTGGCAGGGAGGCTGTTTTAACACAGAACGGGAAAAAACTCTACGCGAAGCTGGAATCGAAACAGGACGTACAGTTCACGGTGATGGACGCGAAGCCTTTCTCTACCTCGCCCAAATTAAACTTTCAGGCGGGTACGGAGGGTATCCGTAAACTGACGGTCTGCGCGCCGTCCGCGCTTAAACTGGAGATGAGCGTCAGTTTCACCCCGCTCTATGAGGATGGAGAAAAGATGGCGGAAATTCTGAAGATTCCCGCACTTGAGAAGTGGAGTCTTTCCTCCAAGGCGGCGGAGCTGCCATATCTGGATGGAATCACACTCGATGGGGTTCCGGTTGAAGGCTTTGAGCAGGATTGCTACACCTACGAGGTGGGACTGCCGTTCTATGGAGACAAGATTCCCGTTGTGGCAGCATCCGGGAATAAGGAAATCAGCATCAGTCAGGCGGAAGGAATAAACGGCGAAGCGATGATTACGGTAAAGGACCCGGTTAAGCAGACCGGCAACCGGTACTATGTAAATTTCTATGTGAAGGACATCACCGGCGAACCGGAAAACGCGGAAAAACTAGCGCCGGCTGCACTCGAAACAAACGGGGCACTGGATGCGGGGAATGTCAAGGAAAACGCGTTCGACGGCGACTTCAACACCCGATTCTCCACCGGAAAGCTGGGCGACTGGCTCATTGCGGACCTGGGCGAAACAAAGCAGATAGATTATATCGGTATGGCATTCTTTTTGGGAAATGAACGTCAGGCCAGTTATGAGGTCTTTGTGTCCGACGACAAGGAAAACTGGACAGAGGTTGTTCCAAGGGCCTCGACCTCCGGAACGACACTGGACTTTGAAACGAAGCGAATTGATTCCGTAAACGCGCGGTATGTGAAAATCGTTGGGTATGGAACCAGTGCGGGCGTGTGGTTCTCGCCGTCGGAAATTGCATTTTATTCCAGAAAATGATGGCGGAAAGGTTTGGCCAAGACTATCAAGAAAAGAAGGGGCATGTGATGCACTTGAAAGTTCAAACAGCAATAAGAAACACAGCTGGTTTACAGAAAAGAACTAAATTCAGCGCAGCAATGGCCTGTATAAAGCGGGATTACCAGCTGTACCTGATTCTGATTCCGTTCCTCATTTATATGGCGGTGTTCGTTTACAAGCCGATGTATGGGCTGCAAATCGCGTTTAAAGATTACAGCATCTTCAAAGGAATTGAAGCGTCTCCGTGGAATGGACTGAAGAATTTTGAAGCATTTTTCAGTGGGCCGTATTTCTGGCCTACTCTGAAAAATACGCTGTTAATCAGTTGCTATGCGCTGGCGTTTGGGTTCCCGTTTCCAATCCTTCTCGCGATTTTATTCAACGAAATCCCGTTCAAACGGTTTAAAAGTATCACACAGACGATGTCATATCTGCCGCACTTTATTTCGGCTGTTGTCATCGCGGGGATTGTGACGAATTTCCTTTCGCCGTCCTACGGGCTGCTGAATCTCATTATTGAAAAATTCGGCGGAGAGAAGCAGTACTTTTTGACGAAGCCGGAATACTTCCGGCCAATTTATACGGCGATGAATGTCTGGAAGGAAGCGGGCTTCGGCTCGGTCATTTACCTGGCGGCGCTGTCTGCGATTGACACGCAGCTCTACGAGGCGGCGGTCATTGATGGGGCGGGCAAGTGGCAGCAAATCCGCCATGTTACACTTCCCGGCATCCGGCCTACCGTTGTGATTATGCTGCTGATGAATCTCGGGAATGTACTCAACGTCGGGTATGAGACTATCATCCTCCTTTATCAGCCGGTGACCTATGAAACGGCGGACGTTATCAGCACCTATGTTTACCGCCTGGGGCTGATAAACGGCGACTACGCCACGGCGACGGCGGCGGGCTTCTTCAATTCCGTGGCCGCGCTGGCGCTGACGGTGGTTGCAAACCAGATTAGCCGCAAGGTTTCGGAGATTTCATTATGGTAAAACCGGCGCGGCGCTCTGTAGAGAAGCCCGCATCGAAAACCCGCTGACGCGGCTGAGGGAGGTTGACATGAGGCTGACAAAGGGCGAAAAGATTTTTCGCGTGTTTGATTGTTTATTTGTACTGATGTTTGCATTTATTGCGGTTTATCCGTTCTGGTATGTTCTGGTGGCATCGCTTTCGGAAGGCAGCGCTGTGCAGGCGGGGCAGGTGTTTTTTGTGCCGCATAATTTTACGGTGAAGGCCTACCATGAGGTGCTTTCGCAGGGGCAGATTCCCCGCGCATATTTAAACAGCGTGATTTACACGGCAAGCGGTACACTGGTGAGCATCACCTTAACGATTTGCGCGGCGTATCCGCTCAGCAAAAGCAGGCTGAAGGGGCGCGGCATCATCACGTTTCTGATTGCGTTTACGATGTGGTTTTCAGCGGGAACAATTCCGATTTACTTGAACTTCCGTTCGCTGAACCTGCTGAACAATCCGCTTGCGTTGATTATTGGGTTCGCGGTGGCTCCGTTTTATGTTATCATTCTTCGGACCTACTTCCAGTCGATACCGGATTCGCTGGAGGAAGCCGCGAAAATCGATGGAGCGAGCGACATCTACATTATGATAAGAATTTACCTGCCGCTTGCGGTTCCTTCCATTATGACGCTGGTGCTGTACTATATGGTTGCAAAATGGAACAGCTACTTCTGGGCCATGGTGCTGCTGACGGATGAACGGCTGGTGCCGCTGCAGGTGCTGCTCACCAAATTGATTACGGAGATGAAATCCGCCGAGGAGCTGGTGAAGGTGATGGACGTTGAAACAAATTATACGCGTGAAACCATCATATACGCGACAATCGTCATCGCTGTGGTTCCGATGCTGATGGTATATCCGTTCATACAGAAATACTTTGTAAAGGGCGTAATGGTAGGTTCCATCAAAGGGTAAAATCAGCGGCCGCTATCCGAAAGCGGAGCGGACCGGATGAAAAGGAGATGGCAATAAAATGAAAAAAAGACTTTTGGCGCTGGTTTGTCTGGCGGCATTGGCGCTTGGCCTGACAGCCTGCGGAGAGCCCAAGAACAGCCAGACGAGCACGGCAACTGCGGGGAACTCGAAATTTGCGATTACGAAGGAACCACTTGAACTGACAATTTTTATGCACTATCGCAACACATTTATCTACGATGAGAATTTCCCGATTTTCCAAAAAGCCGCAGAAGAAACCAACATCCATTTAAAGGGGGTAGCCTCTAAATCCATGACGGACAGCAATCAGGCGTACCAACTGATGCTTTCCGCCAAGGACCTGCCGGACATCATCCACGGAAACAGGCAGAACGCCCTGACGCTAGGGCCGGAAGGGGCGTTGATTCCTCTGAACGAGCTGATAGACAAATATGCGCCGAATATCAAGAAGGTGCTGAACCAGTACCCGGATTACCGCCGCCAGATAACGGCACCGGACGGGAATATATATATGGTCGCGGGGCTGGCGGACCCGGTAGATCCGTACGCTTCCGCGACGATGGCGTACTGGATCCGGCAGGACTGGCTCGACAAGCTGAATCTTCCCATCCCACAGACTTGGGAGGAATATTACGATGTGCTCAAGGCATTTAAGGAAAAAGACCCGAACGGGAACGGACAGGCGGATGAAATTCCGTTTTTTGCATCTGATGCCAATGAATTTATCCGTGTGACACAGATGCTTTCCGGTTTCCGCTCCAGCTGGTTTGAGGAGGATGGCAAGGTAAAATACGCGCCGTTTGACGACCGGTTCAAAGAAGGCCTTGTGATGGCGCGGCGTTGGTACGATGAAGGGCTGGTTGATAAAGAAATCTATACCCGGGGGGCAAACGCGCGCGATATTTTGCTGGGTAACAATACAGGTGGTTCCACACATAGCTGGATTAGCACCATGTCTACTTACAACGACAGAATGGCGGAAAAGGTTCCGGGCTTCAACCTGAACATTATGCTGCCACCACAAGATGTAAACGGCAAACGCTGGGAGGAACACCGGTACTATCCTGCGGAATGTACAACGGAGGGATGGGGTATTTCTAATACCAACAAAAGTCCGGAGGAAACGATGAAATATTTCGATTTCTGGTTCAGCGACGAGGGAAGACGGTTGACGGCCTATGGCGTTGAGGGACTTCATTACCAGATGGTGGACGGCGAGCCGCAGTATCTGGACGAAATTGTAAGCGGAGATATAGCGGTCGGGCTGCGTTTGCAGAAGGATGGTGCGCTGAGCCCGACGATGGCGGACAATACCGCGGCGGTTAAATATCAGAACGACCTTTGTAAAAACGGCATCAGGATGTATGTGGACAACAACGTTTATACGGATAACAAATTTATCCGCCCGACGATTTTGCCGTTTACTCCTGATGAAAATAAGGAATTTTCCACCAAGCTGGCGGCAGCGTCCACCTACATGACGGAGATGCAGCAAAAATTTATTCTGGGAGGCGCAAACCCGGAAACAGATTTTGATGAGTATCTGCGCAAGACGGGCGAACTTGGGATGACGGAAGTCATCGAGCTGTGCCAGAAGAAATTTGACGAATATCAAGCCAGGTAACAGCTGCCGCGAGAGCGGCGGATAGGAGGCAGACGTGAAGAAGATATGTATAATGATAACGGCAGCATTGTTGCTGTTGGCGGTTCCGGCAGCTGCACAGGTGGATGTTTCACAGTCCGGCAGGGTTGTGACCGTCAGCGGCACGCTTACGGAAAAAACGGAAAATCAGAAAATCACAGTAACCGTGAAGGATTCTGCCGGGGAGCTTGTCTATCTTGGACAGACAACCTGTGATTCCGGCGGCGCGTACAGCGACTTGTTTTCTCTCACCGAGGACAAAACGCAGAGCCTGCGCATCACTGTCAAGGCCGCGAATGAAAACCTCACTGAAGAAACCGCGTCCTTTACCTATCAGAAGACGGAGTCCGGCGGCGGGGGTGGCGGTGCCGGAAGCGGAACAGGCGGAAATACCGTGGTGAAGGTTCCGGCCGACTATATTCCAGCTGGACCAACGACCGTACCCACTTCATATGAAGAACCGACGTGGCTTTCTGCACTCAGTGGTCACTGGGCATATGGCGATATCGCTTCGTTGGTGAAACAGGATATTCTGGCAGAAGATGAGGCGGTCAGCCCGGATGCGGTAGTTACACGGATTGATTTCGTGGAAATGATATGCCGGGCGACCGGAAGAAAGGCGGAAAGCTATGATGGGCTGTTTGCCGATGTAGACGCGTCTTTCCCGCAGGCGTTATATTTGCAGGCGGCGGTAGACGACGGAATCATTTCGAAGGATACTCTTTTCAGGCCAAATGACCCGGTTTCCCGGCAGGAGATGTGTAAGGTGCTATGCACCGCGGGGGGGAAAACGGAGGACGTAAAGCCGGAAACCAGGTTTACGGACGAGGCTTCGTTTGGGGCGTGGGCAGTTTCGTATGTTTACCGTGCCGCCGCAGCTGGTTGGATTAATGGGATGCCGGACGGAAGCTTTGTGCCGTTTGCCAGCGTAACATACGGCCAGGCCGCAGCAGTAACAAACCGGATGCTGGCGGCGTGAAAATGAGTTGGATAGAAAAAACAGCCGCCCGACATGCGGCGGACGATGGGATGGCTGAAACAGCATATCCTTGTTTAAGTGCGGTTCAAAATCAGGATGAGGGGTTTTGAATTTTTGGGTCCGGACAAAAATGGAATGGCGGTACCAGCCAGGGAAAAAACTGCCGCAGCGGACGCGGCCTATTATGATGGTGTCCGCGCCGCAGGGTGCGGGTACGGGAAAGGATGGTCGGTATGAAGGTTCAGGTTAAAAGGTTTCTTGCACAGGCGCTATCTATGGCAATCCTGCTGGGTTTATGCACGGCAATGGGAAACATATCTGCGGAGGAAACATGGCGTTCCTATGTGGATATGAAATTTGAGGACAATTTCGAACAGGAGTTCACTTGGGGGAAGGTGACCGGGAATTCTCCGGTCGCAATCATATACCCTGACAGTGTTCAGAAATGGCGCGGTCATACCAACAAGACGGATTCCCAATTTTCTACTGGCGTGGCAGACCCGGCGGGCGGAACAGAAAGAATGCTGAGGCTGAGCATGGCCTATTCCGCGTCAGAAGGAACGACGGCGAAATCGTTCTGGATGGACAATGACCCTGTAATGACAGATGAAAGCGCAGGGGGAATCCGTGTGCTTGAGACCAGCTACTATCTCGATGGAGCAGAATCCTTCGTGGACAAAGGCTACTTACAGTGCCAGTTATTGCAGGGAAGCACCAGCAGCCAGTTCGTTCCGTATGTGATGAAGCCGGATGGCTTTTATCGGACAGCGATGCAGACAACGCCGACGACTGCCTGTGAGCTTCCGCGTAATGAGTGGTTTAAGGTCATGATTGTTCTTGACTATGACAATAACACCTGGTATACGAATTTAATAACGGCGAACGGGACAGTAACAAAGGTAACGAATGGGACGTATCCATGGAAAGATTCCGCAACCGGGAAGGGGCTACCCATTGGGCGCGTTCGTAGCACTTTTTCGGATACGGTCAGCGAAGCACATCCGTCATCCTGGCTGGGAATCGGTTACATCCGGTATTACCAGCTCGATTTTGCGAAAGGGTATGCGGGCGGTGAAGCGACGGGAGGAAAGGCCGGCCTAGGCAAAACAGTCGGCGTAACCCCGCAGTTTACAGGTGATGCGCCGGAAGAGGTTTCATACCAGTGGTGCAGGGTGCCGACAGAAACCGTCTACAACAGCCCGATGCCGTTACCGGGCGATATCAGCGGGGAGACTGCGGCGGAATATACACCGACAGTTGCGGATATAAACAACTTTTTATTTGTTAAGATTTTAATAAAAGGAAACAGCCTGTATGCGGGCTGGCCAGACCAGCAGGCAGGCATATTCCCAGAGGAACCCATGCCCGCATGGGCGGTTGACGCGGACCCGTTTGTAATGGATTTTGCTAGTGAAGACGAGGGAACGGCGTACCGCAATGCAAACGGCCATTTCTATAACTCCGCCGGAAACTGGAATACCTTCGCAACCGGGGATTTTTCTGCTGTTACAAGAAAAGATGCCGGCAACTGGGTCAAGGATGGTGCGCTGGAAATCAGGGTTGATACGCCGAACGCCAGCAACGGCTTCTGGATGTGGGAAAAAAATGCGTTTGGAGGAATGGCTGAAAACGTCGTGCAGATAGAACAAAAATTTTTTATCCCTTCCGGCGGGGCGTTTACGGCGGATTCCAGCGATTATCTGACGCATGACAACCGCTTTGGAAAGGATACCAAAGCAATTTTGAAGGCGTACACCTTAAAGTCCGGATATATTATGGACGGAAGCGGCAATAATCAATATGCCCCGATTCCCTACGACGAATGGTTTGCTCTCCGCGTTGTGTATTTCATGCAAGAGGGATATAGCGATGTTGTAATGATACGCGAGGACGGAACAAAACAGGTGCTGCTGTCCGGCAAAAAATTCAATGATAGCGTTACGCAGGCCATTCAAAGCGGCGGCTACCGGAAATCACGCTCACAGGTGTCCATGAATAGCACAGATAAGACGCACTTCTATTTCGGTGACTTTACTGTAAAATCATCAGAGAGCTATCAAGAAACCCCGTGGGTCAGCTTTGATGGAGATGCAGCTTCCGCTTCCACAGTTTGTGCGGACTATACAGGCAGGACGCCGCAGCCATGTCTGTTGTCTATAGGGCAATACCGTAATGGCAGGTTGCTTGCAGTAAAAACAGTAACCAGCGAAGGCAGCGGGGCGGAAGCGCTTAAACTATCGGTGACATTGTCAGGGCTGGATATTCAATCCGGAGACGCCCTGAAGGCATTTTTGTGGAATGGGGTTGAGAACTTAAAACCGCTGGTAGTTTCAGCAGTTCAAACAGTTTCGTAATAGTAGAAAACGGAAGGGCGATATCGTCCTTCCGTTTGATTTTGTTGATAAATTGACACGCTTTGTGGGGATATTTATTTGCATGATAATCCTTAACAGAAGTGATTAGGTGACAGGCCGATATCATCGCTGGTTACCAACGGGAAAAGCGGCAGACACCAATTACATTCGTTTGATGGGCGAATTCGTACAGCCTTTATCAAGAGGGATTATCTATTTATATAATACGGAATTGAACTATCTGAGTCTTTCGCAGGGTTAAGAATTAGATAGCCCATATCAGGAAATATACATATCTATGTTTTTCAGGGGCCTTAATCATACAAATTTCTCTTTTTGATAATTTTCCTCATCTAATATACATTTTTTGCTATTGTATATGGTGTTTCTATAACATTATAATATAAATAAATTGATTATCATAACAGGAGGAATTAAAATGAATTTCAGACCGAGTGCCGTACCGTTGATAGCGGTGGACCCATACTTTAGCATCTGGTCGTTTGCGGATGAGTTGTATCAGGATGTAACACGGCATTGGACAGGGAGAAAAAACGAAATGAATGCGGGGGTGAAGCTCGATGGAAAATATTATGCGCTGATGGGAATTCTGAAGCCGGACCCGCTGCGGTGTTATGTGGAACAGTATCCGGTTATTCCGCAGACCGGATTGAAGATAACACCGCTTTCTAGCACCTATTATTTTAAAAATGAAACGGTTGCCGTAGCATTGACCTTCACAACACCGTTGCTGCTGGACCGGCTGGACATTCTTTCTCGGCCGGCTTCTTACATTGCGTATGAGATAACGGTTTTAGACGGCGGGGAGCATGATATTTCCTTTTATTTTGATATCTCCGCGGAATGCTGTGTAGACTGTTGGAACCAGAATGTCACATTTCAAAGGAATTCCTGCTCGCTTTCCTGTGGGAACCAGATTCAGAAGGTATTGGGCAAAAGCGGAGACGCTGTCTGTATTGACTGGGGGTACCTGCATTTGGCACATAAGAATGCTAGGGTGATAGACGGCCGCACAAAGGACGGTAAAATGACACCAACAGAACGAAATATCTATAACTCCTATAACGCCTATAATGAATATCCGTATCTGGCTGTTGAAGTGGACGGCCTGGAAGGTGTAGTTACGGTAGCTTATGACGACGTAAAATCCATCGAATATTTTGGAGAACAATTGGATCCATATTATAAAAAATATTTTGCAGACTTTGAAGCAATGCTGGAGACTGCGGTACCGGAATACTGCGAGGTCAAAACTCTCTGCGATGATTTTGACAAAAGGCTGGTTTCTGATTCGGCTAAATTTGGCGAGGCATACCAGAACCTTACCGCCCTCGCATACCGACAGGTTATTGCTGCGCATAAACTGGTGGAAACTACGGAAGGAGAGCTTCTGTTTCTGTCAAAAGAGTGTTACAGCAACGGATGCATCGGGACATTGGATGTGAGCTATCCTTCCATTCCGTTATTTTTGAAATATAATCCGGAGATGATAAAGGGCATGCTTAGGCCGATTCTCCGGTATGCACAGTCGGAGCAATGGATTTTTGAATTCGCGCCGCATGATGTGGGCCAATATCCGCTGGCAAACGGACAGATATATGGTGAAAACAAGCTGGAATACCAGATGCCGGTAGAGGAATGCGGGAATATGCTGCTATGCGTCGCCGCATTGTGCAAGGCGGAAAACGATGTGGCGTTTGCGGAGGAGCATCACACCTTGTTAAAGCAATGGGCAGATTATCTTTTGCAGGAAGGGTATGACCCAGGCAACCAACTCTGTACGGACGATTTTGCCGGACACCTGGCGCACAACTGCAACTTAAGCCTGAAAGCAATCTGTGCGGTTGGTGCATTCGGTAAAATGTTTGGAGAACAGACGTACATGGATGCCGCAAAGCAGATGTCTGGGCGTTGGTGCAAAGAAGCGTATAATGCTCAGGGCATTTCCAAGCTGGCCTTTGATTGTGAGGATTCATGGAGTTTGAAATATAATATTGTGTGGGATAAGCTCTTGGGACTTTCTTTATTTGAAGAAGCTGTTTTTAAAAATGAAATCAAACAATATCTCTCTAAACAAAACCGTTATGGCGTCCCGCTGGACAGCAGAGCCGACTATACAAAGCTGGATTGGCTGGCATGGACTACTGTCATGACAGATGATCGGGAATACCGCGAAAAGGTTTATAGCTCGATTGAAGCTATGGTTAATGAAACACCGAGCCGTGCACCGCTGACAGATTGGTATGATACAGTTACCGCAAAAAAAATCGGGTTCCAGAACCGAAGCGTGTTGGGCGGTCTCTTCATTAACTTACTTTGCGATGAATAAAAATGCTTATCTAAAGGTCCGGCACTGTTTTTACTGTGCCGGACCTTTATCCTGTTTCTTGGATCTTTACACAGATATTCTTGATGACAGGCCATTTTTGGGGATGGATAGTCTAGCTTTAAAATAAATTGAACGCATACGGATGAGGCGGAGAGTAACCGCACCGTTCTCCCATAATGAATCATTGCGGAAGAAGATAATCATAGAGGCGTGGGCTATATCAGGCGCACGTTTGCTTGATACAGGCACTCCTTACCT
>CABSKZ010000018.1 GCA_902478395.1 uncultured Eubacteriales bacterium
CACGTATCTTGAAACCACTGCGGGTACGGTGTTTGATAATAAGTGCGGCAAGGTAACCGGCGATGTTCTCTCCATCAACAGTAAATGGGACGGGGCCGAAAAAAATGAGTTCATTGTAGATAAAACCTTTGATATTGCAGAGATTCCAGAGGGCAGCTATTTAAAGGTGAGACTGGGCAAATACATTGGCCGGGGTAAAATTGGCGAAAAGTTAACGGATGAACGAGAGGGTACGAGTGTTTTTTATAAGATCACCAATATGACAGAAAAAGACGGAAAAATTCATATTGAGGTTTCCGGCGACGCATCCTTAAGAGACGTTGGAGATGGAGTTTATAAATCAATCTTTTATCCCTTTGGTTTCTTTAAAGGGGCACTGCAGTATGAGATATCCTGCGGATACTGATTTTTGCAGGTGTTACAGGTTAACATATTCTGTATAAAAAGAATACCCATTTAAATATAAATATATTTTATAGGAGGTAATAACATGAAAAGAACTCTTTTATCAAAGCGAATAGCCTTAACGTTGGCGTTCCTGCTGTTTGGGACGGTGCTGCCTTTTACAGGAAGTGCTGAAACTGGGGGAGCGAAACAGGTTACTATGACTTATGCATACACGAATGATTCGGGGGCAACAACCGATGCGAACAAAGCAACCGACGTTACAAGAACCATAGACGGCAATGAAAATAACTATTATCAGCCAGCGGCAAACGTGGACGGTTTGTATGTGGTTTATAACTTGGGAGAAAGTGCCGCGGTGAATCATTTAAGAATCAAACTGAACGCAACGTTTATCACGGGCATAACCTTTTCATTGTATTATACCAGTCAGGAATATACGGAAGCTCAAAACGATGCAGACATCAGTTGGGTTCCTGTGCTTGAAAATGCAGCGCCATACACAACCATGCCGGAGGATTTTGGATTTGACACGGTTCAGGCTAAACAGATGAAGCTGGTTGTCAATAATAAGAACACTAGACCGGTTATTTATGAAATTAGCCTGAGCTATGCTCCCTTTAAAACATCGTATCATGTTGACGCGGTGAATCACACGATAACGAATATACCGCTTGCCGAGAGTGACATTGCAACGGTAAAGAACAATATATCTGCTGACAATGGCTATCAGTATACGATTTACAGCAATTTTGCAGGTGTGGGCGACCCCAGCAACATTGAAAGAACCGAAGGGAATATAAGTGGTACAGATGAACTAATTGTGTCAGATTCTACCGGTAACTTTGTAGAACAGTATACGTTTCTTCCCGGCTCCGAGAGCGTTATTCTGCGCTCCGACGTTTTGGCAGACAATAGGTTGCAAGGAAATGCGCAAGCATTTAGTATCAATTTATCGGGCTTTTTCATTTATCAGGTTCCAAAATCGTATACTGTCTCTAAATTGCTTAGCGTATTAAAAATGGACTACCCCGGAACAATTACTGTTTTGACAAATCAAAGCCAGCCGATAGAAGGGGATGAAATCGCAGCGAATTATCGCGTTCGAGTGAAACCTGAAAACGGTATTGGCCAGAAGGATTATATTATAAACTCAATTGCTTCAAGTTATAATACAATCGCGGCGGTAACACCCAGCAGCGATGTGCTTTATTGGGATGATGAGCAGACAACCACCTTTTGGGTCTCTGACGGTATGACAGCAGAGGATTTATGGCAGAAGACCGAAAAACCGGTAGGAGCAAACGTAGCCATTCAGAATGCAGACGGTGAGAAAGTAACATCGGGGCCGCTAACGACAGGAATGAAGCTGGTCAGCACTGCAGAAAGCGGCGATGCAGACTCACTTACAGAGCCCGAAACGCGCGTTTATCCTATCATGGTGGATTATGCCCTTCAAAAAACAGCATCGTCAACTACCAAATATTATGACTCTGCGACTCCTGAGTATGCGGTTGATGGGATTAAAACAATAGGTTATAAGCGTTATTTGGGACTTGCTGCTACAGAGGGAGACGTGACGATTGACTTAGGGACGGGCAAGACGATTGATACGGTAAGTCTGAGACTGCAAAATCCTAACACGTCTGAAAAAGTACTTCCCGACCAATTCAAAGTTCTTGTTTCTAATGACAACTTGACGTTCTCGGAAGTATGCAGCTATGGTACGCAGGGAACCGCCCTGGATAATGAAACAGACCTGTTTGCAGTATTTCAGCCGATAGAGGCACGATATGTTAAGCTGTTGATAACAAACAATTCTGTAATACCAGAGAACTTTGGAAAAGCAGCAATAAGAATCAGCAATGTTTCCGTATTCGACTGCGGCATCCGTACAAGTGCTGACATTTCCTTGTGGCAGAATGATGTGTCAATTGAAAGCATTGCTACCGGAGACGTAACAGCAAAAGTTGCCTTAACAGCAGAAAGTAACATAACAGGGGTAACGTTTGAGACATCGGCGAATTTAATATTGGCTACATACAAAGACAGCCAGCTAACCAATGTTCTTATTAAGCCTTTAGTGCTGACGGCCGGCAGCACGGAGACGACGGCTTCAGAAACAATTTCCGTAGAAGCGGAAGATACAGAAGTAAAAGCCTTCCTTTGGACCTCCGTGACAGACGATATAAAACCTTTGTGTGCAGGCAAGAGTGCAAGCAGGAACGCTGGAGAATAATATAGGAAATCGTGTTCCGTCAAAAGCGCGCATGACCGACTATACTAAAATCCATTCGGATTTTATAATACGCCTCCGTAAAGAATGAATGTGCATGCGAAATATCCCACTTCGTTTGGAAATCCACATGTCTAAAGACACCGAATTTCAACGGATTATGGCGTAATAAAAGTTTGTAGGATACGATGTAATCCGGGAATGTAGAGTACATTACATTCCCGGAAAAGATATGTATTCATTGGAGATTAAAATATGAAAAAACGGATCAGCATTTTAATTTTTGCTCTGCTTGTCATCATTTTGGGGTTTGAAACTGTAAGTGCTGATGAGGTAGGGACAATCAAATTTTTAAATGGATCTACTGAGATAACCTCATTTCATTCCAGCGAATTTATCAATGTGATATATGAACGGTCGTCGAGCTATAAAAAGGGTGTGACTCTTGTAGCTGCATTTTACGACGATGCGGGGCGGCTGCTGCAGGTAAATCATGTTAACGATAAATACGGTACGCAAAGCGAACTGTCTGTTAAAATAAAGACACCTGATGAGTCCGCAAACTGCAAACGTATGAGAGCGATGTTAATTAATAGCTTTAGCAGTCTCAATCCGCTGCTTCCATCCCAGGATATTTATAAGTCGGAAGATACTTTTTATCATCCGGTTTACACGGTCAGCGAAACGGAAGCCCAAATACCTGCGCTGGAAAGGGCGGCCAGCGGCATCATGAAGATGACGGACGAACAGATTAAAGCTGCGGTGCCGAGACAAACGGCTATGAGTGGTGTTTTAAATCCAAATACAAAACAGGCGATTAATCCCGTTTGGGATCCGTTTAACCCCAATGTAGTCACAGATAAAAATACAGGTGATATTTTCCCAAGTGCAGAATTTCCGAATAATTATTCGGAAACCTTTACCAATCTGCGCGGAAATGAGATACAAATTTCATCCTACAAAGACATCGAGGGAACGGTCTATTATTTCAACGCCTTAGTTGATAATCAGAAAAAAAACTGGCTGCATGGCCAACTGAGAAACCTCTCTGCATTATACTATTTAACCGGACAAGAAGAATATGCCCACAAGGTGGCGCTTATTCTATATGAATGGTCGAAATATAATCCGGATTATCTGAATTTAAACAGTACTGCAACCGAGTGGGTGGATTCTACCAAACGTGGCTGGGATGATGACGGAAATCCGCTGTATGGAACAAAGCCTTATGGATTATACGAAAAAAGGAACGATAGCCGTTGGATGACAGAAATAAACGATATACTTTTGCGCGCGTATGATTTAACCTATCACAGCCATGCTTATGAAGAATTGGGCGACGGCGCACGTAAAAGCATGGAGGACAATCTGCTGGCAAACCGCACGGATTTTGTTCTTCTTTATCCATTTGATGATCCAAGCAGTTCCCTGCTGAGAAATAATCTGATCACCTACGTAAGAGGATTTGTGTCCACCGGCAGAGTGTTGGAGCGTCCTGAATACGTGCATTATGCATATAAATTCTGCAATGAAATGACGGAGTTTATGGTATTTACCCGGGATAATTATTGGACGGAGGGAAGCTCTTATCTCAATACGGTTCTCGCAACCTTTGGCGATACGTATGAACGTATGATTGGTTACAGCGATCCGCCGGGATATATAAGTAATATTACGGGACGGCATATTTCCGACGCATATGCAGAGCTTGAAAGGGAACGCCTGTTTCTAGAAAAAACACAAAATGATACAAAGCGTTTGCTTATCAATCCCATGGGAATCAGTCCGTTTATGCATGATACATGGAGTGTATCGATGGTACAGGAGGACGTTAACCGTTTTGAACCGCTGAAAAAAAGCACAAATGTTTTGCTGGATGGGTTTGGAGAAGCTATTTTGGGATCGGGAGCAGATGCAAACCAACTGCAAACAAGGCTGCATTTTTCGCCGGATAAGCTGGGTCATGCACATGGAGACATGCTGAACTTGACGCTTACTGCATTCGGACAATATGATCTTGACGATATTGGCTACAGCAAATCTAACTATCGTTCGTGGACGCATTACAGTCTTAGCCATAACACGGTGGTGGTTGACAGAAAATCGTACAAGGCGACGCACAAGGGAAATGTCAAGTTATATGATAACGATGAAACAACTTCCTTGATTCAGGTTGATGACAATGGTGCGGAAGGGCGTCCCGAAACATTCCGGCGCACGGTTGCGCAGAATGGCATTGACGAAGAGCATCCGTATGTTGTAGATATCTTTGAG
This sequence comes from uncultured Eubacteriales bacterium, assembly GCA_902478395.1. GTDB lineage: Bacteria > Bacillota > Clostridia > UBA1381 > UBA9506 > CABSKZ01. The sequence goes on from CABSKZ010000018.1 coordinate 4,916, forward strand.
GTAGCCGGCGGCGGAAACACACATGATTATGTGCTGCACGGCGCACGTTTTATGGAGCAGACAGTCGAAACAGACACGGCGGTTACAAAAATGGAGGCGGAACGCCCGCTGCTGGAAGGCAAAGAAGTTTGGAAGGAACCGGAAAGAGAGCTGGCGCCGATTGCGGGTGACGGTTACGGTGTGTTCACAAATGTTTTTGAAAAACAGAAGGTTCAAAGCAACTTCTACGTAGATTTCAAATATAAAAATCCTTATGGTCCGATTAATGAGGATGTGAATAATCCTGTCTATGTAACGGACGAACGGGTGCTTAACCGCTGGCAGAACTCTGGTATTACAGAGCCTACGGCAGGCTTAAGGGCACATTTTGTTGTAGATGGAACAGATGAAAACACGACGCTTTACATCGGAGACACGCCTTCTATCAAGCTGGAGAGTCTTTATCCGGAGGAACCACCTCAGTCAAAGCAGACTAAATCGGTTATTTTAAGACACCGCAGTGATGCGGAGGGAATAAGCAGTAAATTTATTACTGTTTTAGAGCCTTATGAATACAGCCGGAGTATCCAAAAAGTTGAACAGCTAACGGTGGAGGGTGGAAAAAATGCCGTTGCACTTAAAATAACGTTGGACGGCAGAGAAGATATTGTTGCGATTGCCCTTGACAGCGGCCTGGGCGAGATATGCTTTACGGATGGAAAAGACACTTACTTAACAGACGGACGCTATGCGGTAATTAGCAAAAATATTGACAGTATTTATTATCATTTATACGGCGGAAACATGATTTCTATAAACGGAGATTGCGTATATCGTAATTCTGAAAGTCCTTTGTCAGGAGAAGTATTGTCCATCACAAGCGGAAGAGATAGCGAGAATACAGTAAAGGTAAACGGCAATATTCCAGAGACTGCAGCTGGTAACTATATACTCGTGAATTTTGCCCAGAAAATAGGTACTGATATCTCGAAAACCAATGATACAGTTGTAGAAATCCGTGAAAATATAGGATTTGTTTATTTAATTGACCATGTTGTGCAAAATGGTGACGGCACAAGTACCTTGTATCTTGCTGAGGAAAGCGGTATTCGGGAAACAGCCGGAGAGAATGGACAGAAGAATTATACAGAAATTTTTTACGATTGGCGCGTTTTTTCTGACGAGGCTTATTATACAATTTATTAGCAAACCAATTGTTATCAGATAGGAAAGAAGAGAAGATGGCTGCTTCTTTTCTTTCCTGTTTTGATTGGTGATAGGGGCGAGAATTATGTTAAAAATCGGCATTGTAGGGGCAGGCAGTATCGGAGCAAAGCATATCGAAGCAATTTCCCAAAACCCGGATTGCTGTCTTGCAGGCGTGGCGGATATTGTAGAGGAACGTGCGAGAGAATTTGCACAGACAAATAAAACGAACTGGTATACAAGTTATGAAGCGCTATATCAAAAGGAAAAACCAGATGCAGTTATTGTAAATCTTCCTCATGGACTACATTGCACATTAGCACAGTATTTTTTAAGTAAAAATGTGAATGTGCTTATGGAAAAGCCTATGGCAATTTCCTTGTCTGAATGCGATTGTATGATACAGGCAGAACAAAAAAGCAAGGCAAAGCTTGCAATCGGGCATGTGCAGCGCTATTTTGCTGCCCACAGGCATGTGCATGATATGGTGCTGCGTGAAACATATGGAAAGCTTTGCATGATTGCGGAAACCAGAAATACAGACTACTTTACAAAAACAAGGCCGCGCTGGTTTTTCGATAAAAAGTTAGCTGGCGGCGGTATTATGATGAATTTGGGAGCCCACTCAATCGATAAGCTTTTGTATATTGTAGGCGGCGAGGTAGAGCAGGTGAGCAGCCTAATTACAAATAAAAAAGAGAGCGAGAAAATCGAAGGACAGGTGCAGTTGCTTCTGAAACTGCGTGACGGCATAAGCGCAACCGTCACTTTAAATGGATATTCGCAAAACTTTTATGAACAGTATTTTTATTTTGAACAGGCGACGGTTAAGGTTATAAACACACGCAGACTGTTTATTAACACTGGCGAAGGCTTCGAAGAAGTTCCTATTTTGGAACTGGATGTATTTGGGCAGCAGCTGAAAGAATTTGTTGCGTATGTGAAAGGCAACGAAAGCGAAATTGTAACAGCGCAGTATGCGCGGAAGATAATTGCGGTGGTTGAAGCGGTTTATAAGCAAAATGGGTTGGTGGAATAAGGGCAGCCTATGTATTGTGGATTTTCTGGTTTCAATAAAATCCCAATGAAAATATTTGAACCTAAGGAAGAGGAGATTTTTTGTTATGGTAAACCGATTTGATGCAGTAGAGGCAATGGTGGCTGTTTCGTCGCTTCCTTATATAGACGAGAGCATGCGCTATTCATCGACGAGTTATGACCGCGAGGGTTACAATAGAGATTATGACCAAAGGTTATATATTGATGAAAAAGGGCATCAGGTTTTGATGGATGTAAAAGGCCCGGGTTGTGTTTACAAGCTGTTTTTGCCCACCGTTGGCAGTCCTGACGATTTCTTGCACGTGTATATAGACGATTGCAGGACGCCGTTAATCAGTGGCAGCATACAGGATATATTTTCAGGACAGATTCCCTATATTCCCAAAGAACTGGTCGAGATAAATGTTCCGGGGGTAAAGGGAACGGTGCGGCAAAGCGGATATATCATGTACATGCCGATTCCTTTTTCTAAGGGGATTAAAATCACTGCAACCGCAGATAGCGGCCAGCTTTTTTATTATCACATTGATTATGTGGTTTATCCTCCGGAAACGGATATAGAAAGCTACCGTAGAAATCAGGACAATTCCTTGCCGATAGATGTCATGCGGAATGGTTTGGGTATATGCGGACAAAAAAAGGACGGCACTTTTGAAATGGGCTGCGGCGAAACAAACACGTTTTTTAGCCTTAAAGACATGACAGCTCAAATAACCTGCCTGCGGCTTAAAATGGATAAAATATATGCGAGAGACGGAATCCGGCAGGATTATTTACTTCTTAATAATTTGCGTTTAAAAATATTTTTTGATGGAGAAACAAATCCTTCCGTCGACGCACCATTCAGCGGTATATTCGGTTTTTCGGCGCATGGTCTCGATCCCAATGCTCCCGATTACCGCACGAAATGTCTAGCCTTTGGAATTGATGAAGAAGATTGGCTATATCTAAAGTTCCCTATGCCATTTAAGGATAGGGTAGAAATGCAAATTGAAAATAATAATTGTGATGAAAAGCTATATATTCAATATGAGGTTTATATATCCGAATTTAGCACAGATACAAAATGGGGATATTTTAAGGCAAAGCAAATTCAAATGGAGGCAAAATCAGAGGACAAAAACGATATGTGCTTGCTTAAATTGCGTGGAGCAGGCAGATTTGTGGGGATTGTCTCTTCGATGGACACAAATGTTTCTCCTGAGGATGGTAAATACTTGGAGGGAGATGAACACATTTATATTGACGGAAGTAAAACGCCGCAGATGAACGGTACAGGAACAGAGGATTTTTACAATGGCGCCTTTTATTGGTGCAGCGGAACGTTAAGCAGGCCTTTTTATGGCTGTGGTTATAATTCTAAGTGGACCCACGGTTCTGTTCCTTGCAGCGATGATAAAACCTATAAATCCATGGCATACAGAATTTTGATAGGGGATAGTATTCCATTTAAAAGCAAATTTATTTTTGATATGGAGCATGGTCCTGTCAACGATTGTTATGAAACGGTGGATTGTGTACTGTTTTATTATCTAAACAACGAGGTATTGCTCTGTGAAACAGACAAATTAATCATCTCTGATAAAGAAAGCAAGGAAAGCCATGGATACAAAAGCAAATATGCGATGCCTTTAAAATGCAGTTCAGCCTTTGAGGGCTTGTGTGATGGAAAAGAATATACTTATAAGGGACAATTGTTAGCAAAGGGCGGTGCTTCAGAATTTCAGCTCAATATTAACGAAGAAAATACCTTTGTAATTTTAAGAAAATTGTTTGATTATTCCTTTGAGAATCAGTCGGCTGAAGTCTATGTGGATGATGTTTTTTGTGGCGTGTGGTACGATGCGGGAAGTAATTGCGCGATGCGGCTGCGCGAAAGTGATTTCCGGCTTCCTGTAAAGGTATCTGAGAGTAAGAAACAAATTAAAGTGGAAATCAAACCCACAAGCCCTCAGTGGAGTGAATGTCAATATAAAGCCTTGTGCGGCATTTAAGCAAACATGAAAGGTTTGAATGGTATGAAAACTCAAGTTGAGCTAGTTAAGCAGGGTATTTCGGGAACGGGATATCAAGCAGGTGACATTGTGCCGGTAAGGGTTCATGTAAGAGATGTGGAAGAAGAAACGGAACTAAAGATGTTTTTTGAACAGTTGCCTCCCACCTGCAAGGGAAGCATTTTACAGACAGAGGTTATAGACTATGAAGGAAACTATAGAGAAAAGTGGACAAAAGTAGAAAAGAACGCAGAATTCTGGGGCTATATTGAACTTGCGTCCGATTTAGAGGCGGCCTGTTATTCGTGTGTGCTTGCTGTATATGGAACAAACGGTATAAAAGTGTGGGAGAATTTTTCTTTGGAGGTAAAAAAGCCATACCGAGAAAAATCGAACCTAGAAGATTATGAATCATTAGCCAGAGTCAAATGGTTTCAGTCGGATTTCATGCAAAAACAATCTATCATTCCTGCGCCTTTTACTCCGGTAGAATGCAATGGAGATACATTCTCCATTTTGGGACGTGATATACAATTCGGCGCTATGGGGCTGCCGCAGAAAATCAGAAGCTATTTCGATAAGAAAATCAGCCTTACAAATAAAGGTACGAACATTATAAATAAACCATTTTCGTTTCAAGTAGATGGTGAACGGCTTGAAACCGGTTCGTTCAAGTATAGCCGCGCAGACGGAAGGGTTGAGGTTCATGGAGTAGAAGAAAACGGCAATTTCAAATTTGTATCCGCCGGCTGTCTGGAATTTGATGGTATGTATACGTTAACTCTGGAATTAGAAGCAAAGAAAAATTTGGAAGTGAAAGATATATCATTGTCCATTTCTTTGGCGGACGCACCGTATTTTATGGGGCTAGGTCTTGTTGGCGGAAAAATTCCCGAAAATCATATATTCAGATGGGATGCATCTGTCAATCAGGACGGATTTTGGGCGGGCAATGTAAACGGTGGCCTAAAAATGCGTTTCCGGGATCGTTTGTACAGAAAGCCAAACGTAAACATTTATTATTCATACAAACCTATTGAGTTGCCCAAGAGTTGGAATAACGACGGAAAAGGTACAATTACAGTAAAGCGGGGAGATATAACTGCATCAACCGGAAGCGTTAGCCTGAAGGCGGGACAAAAACTGTATTTTGGTTTCGATATGTGGATTACACCATTTAAGGAGATTGACTACAAAGAACATTTTGGAGAGAGATATTACCACACGCCCAAGTGTATCAGCACGGATCATTGGCTTAAAACTCTTAAAAATTCAAGTGCGAATATAATTAATATTCATCATGGAACGGATATTAATCCCTATATAAATTATCCGTTTTATGAAACGAAAGCGTTAAAAAGTTTCATATCAAAAGTACATAATCTGGGTAGTAAAGTTAAAATATATAACACCATTAGAGAAATGACAACAATGATTAAAGAATTTGATGTGATTCGTACTTTAGGATATGAAATATTAGAGCCCTCGTCAGATATTGATGGGCCAACATTATGGCAGGAGGACGCAAAGGCATGGATTGTAAAGAACTATGGAGAAGATATTATCCCTGCCTGGCGTCAGGAGATCACAAGCGGTAAATATGCAGGAGTTGCAGACGCCTCCGTGTTGACAAACGGTCAGTCCAGGCTGTGTAATTATTATATTGAAGGCCTTAATTATCTCCTGCATGAGACAGATATTGACGGCATCTATATTGACGATACAGCCTTTGACAGAATTACTATGAAACGTGTTGTAAATGTATTTGCACAAAAAAAGGGCACCAGGATTGACATGCACAGCTGGAATCACTATGACAAACGCGCCGGCGCTGCCAGTTCCGTGTATCAATATATGGAGCTGATTCCATATATATCCCGTCTGTGGCTCGGCGAATGCTTTGATTATGAGAATACAACACCGGAGTATTGGCTGGTTGAAATGAGCGGTATTCCCTATGGAGTGATGAGTGAAATGCTGCAAAACGGAGGAAATCTCTACCGTGGCATGGTGTTTGGTGAAACCAACCGTCTTGGCTGGTGCGGAGATTCACCCGAGCCCATATGGAAGCTATGGGATGATTTCGGAATTGAAGACAGCAATATGTTAGGGTGGTGGGATGATGCATGTCCCATAAAAACCGATAATGAAAAGGTTTTGGTTACCTGCTATGAAAAGAAAGATAAAATATTAATTGCAGTGGCAAGTTGGTCCAACGAGCCGGAAAAAATAAAACTTGAGTGGAAAGAGCAGCAGCCGACGGTAATAAAGCTGTACGCACCGGAAATTCAGGGAGTACAGGCGTATCAGCTTGTCAACTTTGAAGATGAGTTTATGCTGGAGAGAGCAAGGGGTATTTTGCTGATTTTGGAAAAATAAAAATAGATCCCATTAAAAAACATAATAAGGAGGGGGGATTTTACGTCAATTCCAGAAGCAAAGCAACCAAATGGGTTAAGAAAAACAAGCTGCGTTTGGTGTAATGATAAGGCACTGTATGAAAGAGAGGAAAACAGCGGTGAGAAAAGAATTTCAGAAGGAAGAATTAAGGGTAAAGATATTTGAAACACGGGATGAAATGGGCCGTCATGCGGCGAAAGATATAGCGGTATGTATCAAGGAACTTTTAAAGAAAAGAGCAGAAATTAATATGATTTTTGCGGCAGCCCCATCTCAGAATGATGTGCTCCATCATTTGTGTGTAAGAAATGATATTCAATGGGAAAAAATAAACGCTTTCCACATGGACGAATATATCGGCCTTCCCGATGATGCGCCCCAAGGTTTTGCAAACTTTTTGAAAGAACGGATTTTTTTGAAAAAACCTTTCAAATCGATTCATCTCATCAACTGTAGCGCGAATGACCCAGAATTGGAAAGCGATCGTTACGGAAAACTTTTGGAGCAATATCCTACAGATATTGTTTGTATGGGCATTGGTGAAAATGGGCATATTGCATTTAATGACCCGCACGTGGCGGACTTTCATGACAAAAAAGTTGTAAAACCGGTTAAGCTGGACGAGGTGTGCCGTATGCAGCAAGTAAATGACGGCTGCTTTCAAACCATAGAAGAAGTGCCTCAATATGCGCTGACACTCACCATCCCAACGCTGATTCATGCGCCGTACTTGTTTTGTGTTGTGCCTTGCGCCACAAAAGCGCAGGCTGTTAAAAATACAGTAGAAGGCGAAATAAATGAATGCTGTCCGGCAAGCATTTTGCGTACACAGAAAGGCTCAACACTATACTGTGATAAAGACAGCGCAGCATTACTGGATGAATAAATGATTACAAGAATAAAAAACGGCAGATTCATATTAACCGATAGAATTGCTGAGGGACTATTTCTTTACATAAAAGACGGAAGGATCATAAAAATAACAGACAAAACACAAGCGTTTGATACAGAAATAGACGCGGCGCATTGTTATGTATCGGCGGGCTTTATTGATATGCATGTTCATGGAGGGAACGGTTATGATTTTATGGATGGTGGAATTGAGCCCATTATTGAAGCTGCCAGGCTGCATCTGCGCCACGGTTCCACCAGTATTTTGCCAACAACGCTTGCTTGCTCAAAAGCGGTTTTAACAGAGTTTCTGCTCGATTTAAGAAAGGCAAAGGAAATCTGTAAGAATATCATAGGCGCACATCTTGAAGGACCTTACTTTTCTTTAGAGCAGAGTGGTGCGCAAAATCCGCGTTATATTAAATGTCCAGAACCTTCGGAGTATCAAGAGATTTTAAAAATCGGCAATGGTTTAATAAAACGCTGGAGTTTCGCTCCTGAGCTAGACGGCAGCGAGGCGTTTTGCAAGGCGTTGATTCAACATCATATTATTCCTTCTATCGGGCACAGCAATGCTGTCCTTGAAGATGTAAAAAAGGTCTATGCTCTGGGATGTAACTTTATTACCCATCTCTATTCGGGGATGTCTACCATTACACGAAAGGGAGGGTTCAGACGCCTTGGGGTAATAGAAAGCGCATATTATATTGACGGTATGGGAGTCGAAATCATTGCAGATGGAAAGCATCTCCCGCCTGAACTTTTAAAGCTGATTATAAAACTGAAAGGGACGGAAAACATCTGTCTTGTAACCGATGCTATGCGCGCGGCAGGATTGCCTGACGGGAAATCCTTTCTCGGTAGAAGAGGAGAGGAAATGCCCTGTATTATAGAGGACGGCGTTGCAAAGCTTGTGGATAGAAGTGCTTTTGCGGGTAGTATCGCAACAGCGGACAGACTTGTAAGAGAGATGGTACAACAGGCTGGTGTTTCTGTGCAGGATGCAATTAAAATGATAACTGCTAATCCAGCACGGGTCCTCAACTTAAAAGGCAAAGGCAATCTAAAAGAGGGATACGATGCAGATATCGTTATATTTGACGAAAGTATTCAGATAAAAACAGTTATGCTAAACGGTGTTGTAATTGTTCAGTGATGGATGATGTTGGTTGCGGCAACGGAGTTTGGTGTGTTGCCGCGATATAAACGTAAGAAAAATCTGTAATCAAGATACCAAAACAGGCGAAAGAGCCTTTTTCATATGAAAAAGGGTTAATAGGGATAACTCCCTATTAACCAAAGAAAACCCCTAACCAACCAAAAGGAGGAGATATCATGAAGAAACAGTTGTGTGGACTGCTGGTAGGGACGGTACTGCTTGCTTCCGGATTGTCTGCATATGCAGAGAATGTTACCTACACCACGAGTACGAAATACGCAGTCGGCAAGGCCGGGAAAATCGAGGTCACAACCACGGTTAACGGTGCAGCGGCAGGAGCTCAGTTGACATATTTGGCATACAATGGGGAAGCCGTGTCAAAAGAGACTATCGTGTATGTGGATCAGATTGAGGCAAAGGACAGCGAGACACCTACCTTTAAGTACTACACGGATTCTAAAAACGTCCGTGCGACCGTGAAATTTGGCAGCGATATGACTGGGCAAACGGTCCAGCAGGCGGATATTCCAGGGTATAAAATTACGATTTCGGCAGGAGCAGGCGGTACGGTTGATACGGCTTCAGCGCCAGGCAATGTAATTGGCGTACCGGAAGAAAATGGAACCTCGTTGAAATTTTTCCCGGTAAAAGCGGATTCTGGCTATGTTGTGGATACAATTACGTTTACCGGAACCGGCTCGGCGCCCCAAACGATTTCCGCAGACGAATTTATGGTCGGCACCGACGGAATTTATGTGGGCACCGAGATAACAAGCGACGGAACGCTGGCGCTTACGTTTAAAGCGAGAGAGACAGAAAATTACAGCATATCAGCCGTCAGAGGCGTATTTCGGGCGGGAACAGAAGCTGAAGCAACTGCGGCGTCGAAAGAATTAACGGTGCTTGCGAGCGCAAATTGTCCAGACAGTGCGGAGTATGGTATTGCGATATCGAAAAATTCTGATATGACGGGGGCGGAATATTACCAAGCCCTTGGAAAAGGCGCTGACGGCCAGTTTATGGTGAAGCTGTATAGCGAAGACGGAGAAGGGTTTGATGCAAACGCAACCTATTACGCGCAGGGATACTATGGTGCGGAAGGAAGCGAAACGCTGACCGGAACCCCGATTACGATAACATACACGGGAGGTGCACAGGAATGAAACAACCATATGTGAAACCGGCTTTTGAGATAATCCGGCTGGATATTGAAGAAGACATTGCATCTAAAGTGCCCAAGACCATTTACAAAAGGAATGCAGCAACCGGCACATTCACAGACGCGCAGATGCTTGCGGTGGCTCTGGCAGAAGAAGGCGTTTCATCTGCTGGACAGTGAGATATCGGATTGCCGGCCTATGTGTGGAGGTGGATGGCGCGGGTGCGTTTGCGGCGCGCCGGATGCAAGCCTACCGCACAGAGGAAGGCGGAGTGGTTGATATTAAAATCAGCGTGAGGGAAAACAAATCGATTGTTCCCGAGCGCACATCATGCTATCCGCGGCAAAGCCGCCTGGAATGGCTGGAGCAAGCCGCTTACCGGCGTTTGCCTATGCAGGAACGGGCCATACTGATGATGCGGTGGGAGCGGGATGGCGGACAAGTGGAGATGGAACTGGCGGACGTTCAGCAGCTGGGCGGTCCTTCTCTTGAGTTACGCAAATTTAATGCCGTAGGCGAGGCCCTCAGCATCGTTTTGCCGTATCATAACCGGTTGGTGCTGCACAGTTCCGCGCTTTGTCAAAACGGACGGGGAGTTGCGTTTTCCGCTCCGCCAGGAACAGGGAAGTCGACCCATTCCCAACTGTGGCAGGAACAGTTTCCGGGTTGTACGGTCATCAATGACGACAGCCCTATTCTGCATATCCGGCAGGAACAGGTTGATGTATGTGGTAGTCCATGGAGCGGAAAAACCGAGATTAACCAAAACATATCCGCGCCGCTAAAGGCAGTTGTGTTTTTGAAGCAAGCCGGATATAACAGGCTGGAATGCCTCCGGCCGGGCCAGGCGCTGCCGCGGATGCTGAGCCAGACAAAGGCCTCCCCGCTAGCCGGGCGGGAAGAAAAGAGGTTGGAATTGATTGAAGCGCTGCTGCGGATGGTGCCCGTATACCAGCTCGAATGCAGGCCGGACCTGCAGGCGGCAAAACTTTGCAGAAAAGGGGTAATGGGAGATGCGTAAATGGGTAGCGGCGGCGACCGCGTGGATGCTGTGCGGCATAACGGCATTTGCGTCGCCGCTTTTTTCAGATTTGGAAGAGGCACATTGGGGGTATGGAGCAATTTCCAATTTGGTACAGCAGGGAACGGTGAACGGCTATGAGGATGGAACGTTTCGGCCGAACAATACGGTTACTTTTGCGGAGTTTAAGAAAATGGTTACAGGAATTTGGGAAGAGGATAGCCGGCAGATTCCGCGGGGGGAGGCACTGAAACTGTTGTGGGAGCATAACGGGAGTCCGGCAGGTTACACCGCGCCGGGAATCATTACCAGCCAGGCAGAGGGAAAAGACGCAGTGGCTTGGGGTTATGAAACAGGACTTATGATAGGAAATGATGGGCTGAATCTGCGGTTGGGCGACACATTGACCCGCGCGGAGGCAGCTGTGTTGATTGAGCGTTCCAAAACTGCGGAAAGCAGTGGCCGGGAATTTGCAGATACGGTCTCAGAGAGCATACTCAAAACAATATGGGAAGCGTATGGCCTGTTCGAAGGTGGTTATCTCCCAAATAAAGAGATTACCAAGTACGAGGCCGGAGCCGCGGCGGCGCGGCTTGACAATGGCGAGGCGCCCGTAGAGGCAGACAGCAGCATTATCTCTATGGAGGATGCTGCCGCCCTTTTGATTACCGCTGCCGTAAACCAGTGGGGGCAGCCGCTTCAAGCAGCGGACCTGTCGTCCGTTCCAGAAAAATATGGAATGGTTACCCGTATGTGCATGGCATATGCGCTGGAAAACGGCGTATTAGTACCTGAGGATAAGCCGGCTACAGCGAAAGAAATTGCGGCCTTGCTTCTTCAGATTGACGACCTGTTTGGCCGCGATGGGGTCCGGATAAACAAAGACCTGGAGCTTTATCCGCAAAACAGCGGGGCATACCGCTACATCATCGAGGGGATTCCAAAGCAGGTGTATGAAACGCCGTTCGGTGTGGAGGCACAACCGCGCGCGTGTTTCGAATTCGCATCGTCATATGCGTCTATATACCGGACATTGCTTGGCGAGCTGGAACAGCGATACCCAGGGGCGAAGTTTACCTATTATCCTTCTTTGGTATGTGAAACAGATGCAGAGAGCATTCTGCGGGTAGCATGTGAAGTGAACGGTGAAAAGAGCGCAGCGGACCTGTTTGGGCCGGAATATCAGCGGGCAAACGGGAGGTTTTATATGGACATTCATACTGGCAGTGTCCCGGCAGATTTGCAGCTTCCGGTAGAAAATGCTTCCATTGGGCAGTTAGTTTATACAGAGAGTCGGTCATGAGAATGAATGGAGAAATGGATTTGTTGCGCCTGTTTCAGACGCTGCTGAAACGCTGGTGGCTGCTTGTGTTGTGTGTGGTAATATGTGCCGGAGCGGCATTTGGCTATTCGAAGTTTGTGGCGGTTCCTGTCTATATGGCGAATGGGACGCTTTACATCGCGAATGACAGCAACCGCAGCAACCGTGTTAATACGGAAGTCAATCTAAGTGATTTGATGCTGGCGCAGGAATTGACAAAAACATATATAGAGCTGTTGAGCAGCAACAGCTTTTTTAAAGCGGTTGCTGAGGCGAGTGAGCTGCCGTATACGTATAAGCAGCTACAGGCAATGACTGGGCTGAGTGCAAAAAATGAAACGGAGGTTATACAAATTAGTGTAGCCTGCCCGAATCCAGAGCATGCGTGTAAGATTGCGGATACAATTTTAGACACATCCCAGTATGCAATTAGTGAAATTGTGAACGGTGGAAGCGTAAAAATTATTGATGGGGCAGAAATGCCGGAGCGGCCGTACTTGCCGAATACGAAAAGGAATACCGCGGTTGGAGTTTTGCTTGGTTTGCTAGTCGGAGCAGCGATAGCCATAACGGTGGAAATGCTAGATAACCGTGTCAGAGGGCAGGAGAGCCTTGAGGCGCATTATGATATCCCTGTGCTTGGATGTGTTCCTAGATATTATGGCCAAAAGGATGAAGCGAGTAAGTAGTGCGCGGGACCTTATCAAAGCAATGGAGTGCGGACTGGAAAAGGTTGCGTTATGCCTTTGATTTCGCTTTAGAAAAACAGGAAATCTAGAATTGTTTTTGCAGTTGACTTACGGAAAATACCAAAGAAGCGTCGCTTTATTCATTAAATGAAAACAGGTCTTGCGTGCGCAGGAAAACAACGGAGTAGGGAAAACGATTTAACTTTTATATTTGATGAAGATACAAAAGTCATCTTTCCCCGCTTTTGTAGTGTTGTGAAGAAACATTCAAACGACTTATATGTCTGTTTGTTCCAACGGTGATTGATTATAATATTCTGTTTTAATAAATTTAGCTATTACCAACCCTCGACAGCCTATAGGATAGGGAGGTAAAAATATTGGATTTGTTTGAATTACTGAAAAACAAGCTTGGATGTGACTATATATCAGATATGCGATATGGAGATGTAAATAGGAAGGCAAAATATTTGATGAAAGACATAGACTTTAAAAGCTATTCCACTTTTGTTTTATCGGACATGGCAGAATATCTTTATAAAAGCAGACAAATCTTTAATCACACTGAAGAAGCAAGAATTTTTTTTGTAGGGAAAGGAAGAATTTAAAGCAATAATTCTGAGGGTAGATGGAACTAACAATATCGCTGCAGCTCGAAATAATTTTGTGGAATGATACGAATAGAGCGGATGAAATCAAATATACACAACAGAACTGCCCCGGAAGTTTTAAGATGGATTAATGTATTTACCAACCCAACGGGTTACTGATAAGATGCTGAATATCTACGGCATAGT
>CABSKZ010000019.1 GCA_902478395.1 uncultured Eubacteriales bacterium
CCCTTGCGCTCCGCCTCAAAATACTGAACTGGGGTGAACTCTTTCCCGTCAGAAATCTCTTTGATATAGTCCACAATCCCGTTTTCGTAGGTATATTCATACATATCCCAACCGTCCGCAGTCTGATTGTACAGAATGAACTTCAGCCCCGCGTTGACGACAGCCTGCTTTTTGAGGATATCCTGATAGTATTCCAGCGGAATGTTGATGTCTGTGAAAACATCCATGTCCGGCCGCCATTTGATGTCCGTCCCGGTTTTTTTCGTCTTGACCGGCTCAATCCCAAGCTCGCCGACCGGGTTGCCCTTCTCAAAGTGCATGGTATATTTTTTGCTGTCAAACAGCACGGTAACGTCCATATAGGAGGAGCTGTACTGCGTAGCACAGGTTCCCAGGCCATTCAACCCGAGGCTGTACTCGTAGTTTTCTCCGGAATTGTTTTGGTACTTGCCGCCCGCGTACAGCTCGCAGAAAACCAGCTCCCAGTTATAGCGCTGTTCACGCTCATTGAAATCCATCGGAATGCCGCGCCCGCTGTCCTTGACTTCAATCGACTTATCCAGATACCGCGTGACCTCAATTTCTTTTCCATAACCTTCCCTTGCCTCGTCTATGGAGTTTGACAATATTTCAAAAAAGGAGTGCTGGCAGCCCTCGATTCCGTCCGAACCAAAAATAACCCCAGGACGAAGGCGGACACGGTCCGCCCCTTTTAAGGACGAAATACTCTCGTTGCCATATTCTTTTTTCTTCATAGCTACCACCTTTCAAAGATGCGCCGACCAGTGTCCGCGCAGGTTTCAGCAGAATTTCAGAGCCGCTCTATAAAAAAATACAAAAATTCTGTATCCTGCCTGCTACCCGAAAAAATAGCGGTCGTTTGAGTAACCTCAAGCCGCCGCTATTGAAAGTCTTACGTCTGTGCGCTGTAGTTTGGCGCTTCTTTGGTAATAAAGATGTCGTGCGGGTGACTCTCTTTCAGGCCTGCACCCGTTATTTTAACAAATTTTCCATTATTTATCAAGTCTTTTATGGTTCTGGTTCCACAATATCCCATTCCGGACTTTAAGCCGCCGAGAAGCTGATACACCGTATCCGACAACGGGCCTTTAAACGGAACCCGGCCTTCTACCCCTTCCGGAACCAGTTTCTTCGAATTCGTTTGGAAATACCGGTCCTTAGAGCCAAGCTCCATCGCCGCCAACGAACCCATGCCGCGGTACGATTTGAACTTCCTGCCCTGATAGATTTCTTCCTGTCCCGGGCTTTCCTCACATCCGGCAAACAGGCTTCCTATCATAATCACACTCGCACCCGCCGCAATAGCTTTCGGCAAATCGCCGGAATATTTGATGCCGCCGTCCGCAATCACAGGAATGTTGTATTTGCTGGCAACCTCCGCAACGTCATGAATCGCCGTAATCTGCGGCACACCGATTCCGGCAACGACACGCGTCGTACAGATAGAACCAGGGCCGATACCGACCTTAACCGCATCCGCTCCAGCCTCAATCAGCGCCTGCGCCGCCTCGCCCGTGGCAATGTTTCCCGCCACCAAGGATATGTGCGGGAACTGCTGCTTTACCTTTTTCACCGTCTGGATAATGTTGTCGCTGTGTCCATGCGCGGAGTCAAGCACGAACAAATCGACCTTTGCGTTCGCCAGCTCCGTCGCGCGTTCTAGGACATCCTTTGTCACGCCGAGCGCAGCGCCTGCAAGAAGACGGCCATTGGAATCCTTCGCCGCGTTCGGATACTGCACGCTTTTTTCAATATCCTTGATGGTGATTAACCCCTTCAGATTGCTGTCCTTATCCACAATCGGAAGCTTTTCTATTTTATACTTCCGCAGGATTTCCTGCGCCTCATCGAGTGTAGTTCCTTCCGGCGCGGTCACCAGCCTGTCCCGCGTCATGACATCTTGAATTTTTCTGGAAAAATCCGTCTCAAACCGCAAATCGCGGTTGGTGATGATGCCCACCAGCTTGCCTTCCGTACAAATCGGCACGCCGGATATTTTATATTTTCCCATGAGATTGTCTGCGTCCCTGAGCGTATGCTCCGGAGAGAGATAAAATGGGTCTACGATAACGCCGTGTTCGGACCGCTTGACTCTGTCCACCTCAATTGCCTGCTGCTCAATCGTCATATTTTTATGAATTACACCGATACCTCCCTCGCGGGCCATCGCGATAGCCAGCGCGGATTCCGTCACCGTATCCATCGCGGCGCTCATCAACGGTATGTTCAATCTAATATCTTTCGTAAGGTAGGTTGTAAGGTCTACCATATCCGGTGTAAAATCCGATTTCTGCGGCACCAAAAGGACATCGTCAAATGTCAGTCCTTCTCTCACGACCAGTTCTCCCACGGAAAAACACATCCTTTCATTCGTAATATTTTATTTTAATTAGTATATCAAATTCCCGCCCTAAAATCAAGGAAAATATCCACCAAAAAACGATTTTTCGACAGAAACCAACGGGTTTTCTTGCAATAGATGAAAAAATGTGCTATATTTACTCTGATACCAAACAATCAGGAGCGAATAAAATGCCGGAAACGAAAACGGTTGCTGCCTATACGCTGGGCTGCAAAGTGAATCAATATGAAACAGAGGCCGTGTTGGAGCAGTTTCTGCGGAATGGGTATGAAACTGTTCCGTTTGACAGCCGCGCGGATGTTTACCTCGTCAACACCTGTACCGTAACGAGCCTGGGAGACCGGAAGTCACGCCAGATGATACGCCGCACCAAGCATCTGAATCCGGAGGCGGTTCTCGTCGTGATGGGCTGCTACTCCCAAACCGCACCGGAAGAGGTACAGAAAATCAAAGAGGTGGATTTGATACTCGGAACCAGCGAACGTGGCCGCGTGATGGAGCTGGTGAACGAGTTTTTGAACACCAGTTCCCGCCGGAGTCTTGTGGGGGACATCAGTGCTGTGGCGGAGTTTGAAGAACTGGAGATTACCCACTACGAAAACCGGACACGGGCTTTTTTAAAGGTGCAGGACGGGTGCAACCAGTTTTGCTCCTACTGTATTATCCCTTATGCGCGCGGGCGAATCCGTTCCCGCAGCGTGGACAGCGCAGTGTCGGAAGCGGAAAACCTAGTCCGGTGCGGCTTTTCTGAAATCGTGTTGGTCGGCATCCATCTCGCCTCATACGGGAAGGAAACAGGCGGAAAAACCTCGTTGGCCGATTTGCTGCACAAGCTTAGCGGAATCGATGGCCTAAAACGCATCCGGCTCGGTTCGCTGGAGCCTACGCTGTTCACAGAGGATTTCATCACCAAAATCAAGCAACTCCCCAAGGTCTGCCGTCATTTCCATCTGTCCCTCCAAAGCGGCTGCGATGAAACCCTTAGGCGTATGAACCGGAAATATACCACGCGGGAATACGCATCGGTGGTGAACAACATCCGCGCAGCGATGCCGGAAGCTGCTATCACCACGGATATCATGGTTGGCTTTCCGCAGGAATCGGAAGAGGAATTCGCCGCGACCTGCAGATTTGTTAAGGAAATCCAGCTTGCGGAGGCACACATTTTTAAATATTCTGTTCGAAAAGGGACGCGGGCCGCTGCCATGGATGGGCAGGTTCCGCCGCAGGTTAAAGAGGAACGGAGCAAACAGCTCGCCGCCATTACAAAAAAGACCGCTCACACCTTTTTGGAACAGTTTTTGAATCAGGAAACGGAGGTGTTGTTTGAACAGCACTATAAGGGACAGCAGGAACAGTTTGAGGGCAAAACCGGCAACTATATCACCGTTGTCGTACAAAGTATGGAAAACTTAGAAGGCCGCCTTCTCCGGGTCCGGCTCACCGGAATTGACGGGACTGTGATGAAGGGTGTTTTGCTGCCTTCATAAAAATTCAAAAATTTCTCAAATAGCACTTGACAAAAACCGATTACAGTTGTAAACTATATGTAGTTACAGTTGTAATCGGTTTGTTTGGCTTCGGTAAAACAGGAGGGGGTTCTATGGAAAGAGAGTACAACATTTCTGATGCGGAATGGAAGGTTATGGACGTTCTGTGGGAGCATCCAAACAGCACAATTAAAGAGATTACGGGATTGCTTTCCGGCACCGGCTGGGGGTACTCCACCATCCGCACGCTCGTTTTCCGTTTAAATGAAAAGGGCGCGATTGGGGCCGACACATCGGACAGCCGTTACCGTTATTACCCGGTTGCTTCCGAAGAGGAATGCCGCAACCGGGAGACCGCACACTTTTTGAACAAAATCTACAACGGCAGCGTCAAAATGCTGATGAATACGCTCGTCGGCGGTAGCAAGCTATCTTCCGAGGAGGTTCGCGAGCTGATGAGCATCATTGATAAAATGGAGGAGGGCTGACCATTGGACTGGCTGATTCAAACAACCATATACGGCAGCATCACCGCCTGTATCTTGCTGCTGATTAAGCACCTGTTCCGCAATAAAATGTCTGCCAAGTGGCAGTATTACATATGGGCAATTCTGTTTGTCCGCCTTCTGATGCCGGTGCTTCCGGAGAGCAGCATCAGTGTGTTCAACGTTCTTCCAAAAACGGACTATGTGTCACAGGCCCCGCAGCGCCACGCTCTATCCGAAAAAATTGACGCTCCCCTTCCCAGTCTTTCCGTGAATGAATCCATAACGGAAACAGGCGGCGCGGAAGCGCCGGTTGCTGCCACAGTTACCAGGCGAAGTCCCCTGTTGCTTTTTTGGGGAATTGGCGGCATAGGGCTGCTGCTCTATTTTCTTGCCGTACATCTGACCTTTGTACTGAAAACCAAACGCAGAGGAAAAGAACCTGAGGAAGGAATCCGGCAAATTTTAGAGGATTGTCTGGACAAAACAGACATGAAACGAAAGGTGCGCGTTCTCATTGGCGGGGATACGCCGATGCTCATGGGATGGCTGAATCCCTGCATTCTTCTGCCGCAGGGCTACTCTCCCTCCGAAACGCGTGACATTTTCCTGCATGAGTTGTGCCATTTAAAATACGGCGACATCGCGGTGCTGTGGTGTGCAACCTTCTTACTATGTGCAAACTGGTTTAACCCGCTGATGTGGTTCTGCTTTTTCCGTCTCCGCAAGGACATCGAACTGGCGTGTGACCAACGTGTGTTGGAACTGACCGAAAGCAAAAAGGCTTATGCCGGTCTGCTTCTGAAAACCGCACTCCGCAGGAATCGATTTATTGCGGGAACGACCTCAATACAGAATGGAGAGAAGCAAGTGGAAAAACGAATCAAGCAAATCGCCTTTTATAAAAAACCGAAGTTTTATTGGAGTGCCATTATCATTCTCGTTGTGCTGGTCATCGGCGGCGTATGCCTGACCAACGCGATGAACGGAGCAAACGCGAAAACACAGGTTTTAGATATTTCCGGCTATACTGTGAATATTCCTGCCGACTGGGAAATCCGCCAGGACGACACAGACCGTTCCGCGGTTGCCCTTTACGTTGACGGCACGCTTGCCGGGAAAGCCACTCTCGCCAAGGATGAGATAGCCGTAGACGACCTTCCCGGCTTGTTTGGTCTTTCCGCAGACGTGCTGGAGCCAAAAGGCTCCGACAAATTCGCCGCTCCCGCAGTCGAGCTCTCCTACCGGAGCGGCGTGGATCCAGAGCTTACAACGGAGGACCAACAGGAACTGGAGGAACTTCAAAAGCAATATGGAGCCGGCAGCAGGGAATATGTTGACGCGCGCCTGAAAAAGTTGTGCGCGGCAGCGGTTAAGCTGGAAGAAAAGAAAGACGTGAAACAGTATACGTTCACCGATTTACCAAATCCGCCGCCATACGCTTACACCATTTGGTTTGACAAAGACGTTGTATCGCAGGGAAAAATCAACAAAATTCTGAAGAGTTTTACCCTGCCGAATGTTGGGAAAAATCCACCCAAGAAAAACGTTGCAGAACCCGCCGCTCAGGATATCGAACAAAACGCGATGTATACCATTGCGGACAGTGGCGCTGTTTCTGCTTTTAATACTTTCAAACTGGAAAGCTTTATGCAAAACATGCAAAACAAAACAGCGGATAGCCTGGATATTCTACAGTATGCCAATGAGGACGGGGACTACAGAATCCAAACCTGGTCCCATCTTGCCTTTGACGGCTCGGAAGCGCTGATGTATTCCTACTACCGGACGCAGGACGGAAATTATTCCTACGACAACAACCCGGTTGCGTTCAGCCATATCGTCAAGACCGATTCACCGGAAAATGGCATTACCTCCTATCATCTGGCCCTCGGTGCTTCTGATGCGGAAGTCTCGAAACTAATTGAAATCCCCTACAACCTTTATGCCGCAAACGAAGAAGGCCTTTTAAGCCGCAAAAACACGCTTGTTGGTAACAACGCCGAGGTTGGAGCAATTATAGACTCAATACCAGTTGCCGGAGCCACACGCGATAAATTCAGTTTGCAAACGGATAAAGAGCCTTATGGAATCTCCATTCAGTATAACGTTGATAACGCGGATTTGTTATATGTTGACGGCGAGCTGGACGCACAGCCGTTCCGCAAGAATGCAACGGTCATGTTCAGCCTGATTGATAATGTGGATAAGATTGAAGTAACTGTCAAGAACGGCGACAAAACGGATACACTAACCTTCGAACGTGATGATGTGCAGCAGTATTTCCCTGAGGATGTGCGTGAATACGCAAAGGAAACGCCGAAATTCAGCGAATTTGTGGAGGACGTTCAGAATCTTCCTGAACCGACTCCGAAGCCGACCCAAAAGCCCTCGTCTGACTCCTCCGGCGGTTCTGCCTCTGGAAATGAGGTCGTAACGTTCCAGACGAGTGTAACAGCCCCGGCCAGCGGCTCTATGGTGACCCATCCGCGAACAGGAAACAAGGTTGTAATCGATCCTTACGCGGAAAAATATGGTGTAAGCCAATACCTGGGAAAAACTATCACCATAACGGTTTATGAAGGCGGCACGGCGGATAATCCGAAAATCCGCGCGGTCGCGACCTGCGGCGGCTCAGTCGTATATTCGACTACCTTTGCCACCCAGGCAGAAAAACGGAGTTTTATCTCCATGGTTCAGTCCTACGGCGGCTGAATTTAATGAACTTTGCCTCCCTAACAAATCACATACCACACAGAAATCCCGCTGGATATACAAAACCGTATCTCCAGCGGGATTTCTATATAGCATATAAAAAGAGAATAAACGGGCCTCGCTTCATCAGTGAACAAGCGACTGCCGAGTATGTACAGTTTTGCAATTTTGAACGTATTAATCTGAAAAACGGCCTCACTGCATTCAAATTCGGAGCAAGGCCGTGAAGCCTACGCTATTCTATATCAGGGCTTTTGTTTCTTGGCATATGGTCCACAATGCGCAGGGAAGCTTTTGTTTTGTGCCATTGTTCCCAAAATCGTCATCCGGCCCTTATCTATCTTTCACAACAGTGTACAGCATTTTAGCCGCCTCGGCCCGCGTAGTGTTGCCCTTCGGCAGGAAACAGTTGTCTTCCGCACCAGAAACGATACCCTGCCTCTGCAGGCGCTCTACACTGAACAGGGCGTAGGTAGAAATCTGCCCCCTGTCTTGAAAATTCTCAGTCAGCTGGCCATTGTTTAACACAATTCCCGCTTGTTCCATGATGCGGTCGAGCATAACAGCTGCGTCCTCGCGGCTAATCAGCTGCGGACCGTTAAAGTTACCCGACTCGTCGCCCTTAACGATACCGTTCATCTGAGCGGAAGCCGCATAGGAGGCGAACCAGTCGCTTTCACTGACATCGTTAAAATCGGGCACACTGCCTTCCTCATACAAATCAAACGCCAAAACCAGCATTTTTACATATTCCGCTCTGCTAATATTGGCATGCGGGTCGTATAAAGTTGCCGTCCGGCCATTTATAATGCCGCGCGCAGCCAAATTTTCAATACTTTCTACCGCCCAAGGAACCGTTGAAAGGTCGGTAAAACGGTAAGACGGTTCGGGCTGATTGGTTTGGTCGTCTTTGTCTTTGTTGCTGATGCCAATTGAACCGCCGCCCTTGTTTCCGCTACCCATACTACCGCCGCCCCCGCCAGAGCTGTTGCCGCCAGTTCTGCTGTTTTCGTCCACAGCGTTGTTAAAGGCGGTTACAAACGCTCTCGGGCTTGCAAAACTCACGCCCGTAATGGCCTGCAGGACGGGCGTTTCTTTTTTATCTGACTTCAGCTCATTAAAACCGTCCATATCCATTTCCAGCCGGAAGGGGGCTTCCGCCAGATCTTTTGCCAGCGTTGAGATGATATCATCCAGTTTTTCTGCGCTCCAGCGGAGTTCGGAAAGCAGTTTAATCCGGGAGCCGACCGAGGCCTTCGCGTCAAAATCCGCAGGGCTTTCAAACGGCACCTGACCGATCAGGAATTTTGCCAGGAGCGCCTTATCCTTTAATTCGCCGTAATAAGGCAAACCGGTCAGTTCCAACGTCTCTTCCTGTTCTGCCAGATAGGCCGCTGCCTCATCGCCAGATAAATCTTCCAGTTTTAAAGCGGCCAGCATTTTGTCGAATTTTACCTTAAAGACTGCTACTGAAACATAGGGCCTAGCCGATACCAATCCCTCTTCAAACCGGATCTGTTTGCCGCCCAAAGCCTGATACGCGTCGGTATCCAAAGCAAACAGTTCACCGTAAGATTTAATCCAACTTTCAAGCTGTGCGGCCGTTGCCGCCTCATTTAACTCAGCCAGCGCTTGATTATTGTTTACGTACTGGAAAGGCTCGCTTTTACAGCTATAACCGCCCGTACCCGCCAGCGCATAATAGCTGCCGGATTCCGCGGCGGGGTTTATCTTTACTTCCAGCGAAACACTTGTTTCCGTCCCATTTAATGTGAGCTGTGCAATACCGACAACAGCGTCTAAAAACTCGTCGGTCAGCGGTGCGTCCTCCGGCACGACAAAGGCCGATACAATATCGCCGTTATGGGCACCGGAAATGTCACAGCTTACCGTGACGGAATTTTTAACAATATGATATTCCGATTGTAAATTTGACAGGATATCCGTCTGTGCCGAAACCGCCAGCATGGAAAACGACAGCAAGGCCGCTAGACAAATTCCTACAATTTTCTTTTTCATTCTGCGCCCTCCTACAGATAAACATGGATTTCTTTTACGATACTGGCGTGCATACGGAAGAAGATCACGGTATCCTCCGAAAGGTCGTTAATCGTCCCAACAGAAACCTTATCTCCTTTGTGGATATATACCACCGCCTCCGGAATATACAGGTATCGTTCATAGGAGGCTGGTTTAATAATTGCCGCTGAAGAATACTTCTCGTTAATTTTGGCGTAAGCTACGTACATTTCCGCGTGTGCAAATCGGTCCGGCGCCTCTGTCGCACTCCAGTCCCCGTTGTTGCGCAGCTCTTCGTAGCTTTCTCCGTGACCAGCGTCTACCACAGCCTGATGCCGAAACAGAATACGGATCGCGGTAATTTCATTTTTTGTGTTAGTTCCAAACTGAATCACGTCACCCTGCTGCAGGTCGATTGCTTTTATGCCCTGATACAGGTTTTTATTCCAGGTTGGGCTCCACACGCCGCTGGTGTCGGCCACTGTTTCATCGGCCAGGAAGAATTTGTTTTCTTTTCCGTTATAAAGCATGTGTACAAGGTATTTTACCTCGCCGTCTTTATTCACCGCGCGCGTAATTTTGTCGATCATGGCCGTGGAGGCAAACCGGTCAACAGTTCCGCTGTCCGTCATGGCTGGGGTCTTTAAGACTGCAGCTTTTGCCATTCGCTCAGAGTCCGCGTCGTATAGTTTAATGTCATAATCCTTATCCGTTACTAAGAAACTGCCATTTTTTACTCCATATGCACTGTCGTCGTCAGCCATGCCCTCATCTTCCGGAACGGTAAAGATGACCGTCGCGGGCGATACCCTGTAGCTTTCCAGCGCCTGCGTGACATAATAGCGCGCAATGGTATTTTCATAGTCCTTGGTGAACACGGAATCCTCTAAAGAATAAGGACGGGCGCCGTTTGTATCAGCCAGATTGTCCATAGCGTGGTACAGTTTGGATATATCCCCTTTCCAGTTTCTTTCATAATAAATAAGCTGTTTGATGGTCTTTTGTGTTGCCCGATCCACAAAATACGGGTCTTCCATTAACTTTTCACTGTCAATGGTTTTTCCTTCGGCGGTGCCGATTTTTCCGGTCAGCGTGAAAAATTCTATATTTCCGCTGGAGGACAGAACCTTCATGCGAACCTCTGTGCTGAGAGCCGACTCTTTTTCCAGGCCCATCAGATAGGCGTAATCGCCGGTGCTGCTGCCCATCTTTGAACAAGCGCAGATTTCATTGTACTGGTTCATGTAAAAGGTGCCTTCTGCGCCGGGTTT
Source organism: uncultured Eubacteriales bacterium (assembly GCA_902478395.1). GTDB lineage: Bacteria > Bacillota > Clostridia > UBA1381 > UBA9506 > CABSKZ01. The sequence goes on from CABSKZ010000019.1 coordinate 10,364, forward strand.
TAGGTCATAATTTCCGTTTAGCGCCTCGATGCTGAGATCAAACACAACATTGCGCACCACAATGCGCCGGCCGCCTTCCATAAGCTCCTGTACCCTGCCTTCTACCGTGTTGCGGCAACGGATCAATTTAATTTGCTCCGAATTGTCATAATCTACAAAATGAATATATTTGCCGCTTTCGGGGTCCAGCTCCGTGCGGGTCCGGTCGGCGTAAACCATTAGTACATCCCAGGGTTCCAGTACGTCGTAGCCCAGCTTTTTGCCTGATACAGAATCATAAATTGAAATTTTATCCTCATCATCTAAATTCAGCTTCGGCTGGCCGTTTTTGTCGGATAATATCCCCTGTGAAGAGACATTATCCACCACATAGTTTACATAGCACTCCGTCATCACCGCCGTCACTTCACCCTGACGGTTCTCAATCAGGCGGACACGGCCGTTGCGGAACATCAAGGCGGATTCATCCTCGAGCCCTTTCGCCCTGCCATTAAAGAAACTGTAAGCGTTGGAAGGGATCGTTATGTCATCGTCCTTGCCATCGGTAAGATAACGCAGTTCGCGGCCGTCAAATTCCACAATATCCTCCGCAGAAATTTCAACAACGTTCGACAGGCTTTCCCAGACATATATCAGCTCCGGCTCTTCGCCGTTTTGCTCACGATAATAGTAACGGATTTCTTGCCCCAGCAAATCATCCGCGTTTGTCAAGCTATTTACATAGCGCGTTCCGTCAACCATGACATAGCCCTCGGGCAGTGCCGGTTCGGGGCGGTCCAGCAGCGTTTCCTGGTTGCCGCTGACAAGGCCGCTTGCGTAGTAAATAGAATAGAGGCTACCTAGGAAACCGTCCTCATTCACCGTGTAGTTTGACCGATCCTCTGCAACAGAAGTAAGCTGCAGTTGGTCAGCAATCAGCATGTTAAACAGCAGCGCCGCCGCCTGGCCGTAAGTAATCGGCCCGGTCAGGCCGGGAACACCCTTAAACAATTCCAAACGTTCTGCCTGGGTCAGATAGCCAGCCGGGTAACCGCCGCTACGTTCGGCGTACTCACCGTAGTCCAAAGCGGTGACCAACATCTTCACAGCCTCCTGCGCCGTAACGGTGTCTGCCGGGCGGAAGTTCCCTTTGTAGCCGCCTACATAGCCCAGCTGATAAGCCACCGCCGTCGCGCCGTAGTATGTGCTGCCCACGGGAATGTCCTGGAAGATACGCTCGTCTGTACCTGTGGTTTTGCTGATTTTTAAAAGGTTCAGCAGTAAATTCGTAAATTCCCCGCGCGAAATTTCCTCATTCATGCTCGTGGAAAACTTTTTAAAATTTAATACCCCTAAAAAGCTGGCGGCTTTTTCACAGTAGGAGCTTTCTTTTGTACTTTGCGTTTCCGCCGCATAGCCCGTGTTAAAAGCGCCAATAGAAAGCAAAATGCTCATTATTAAAATAAGGTTTACAATTCTCTTCACGAACGGTTCACCTCCGAAGCTGCCATTGAAAAGTTACTGGCCGGGAAAAACGCCGTTGCGTTTAACGGGTCAGAAAAATAATAAAGCTTTAATTCATACTTCTTACCGTCGCTGGGAATATCCGCCTCTAAAGACAGCGGCGTCTCCCGTCCGGCTGCTACCTCCGTTTTCACAAACTTTAAGTCAATTAAGTGACCTTCATCGTTGTGCACCGCCGCCGCGACATAAACCGGCAGTTTTTCTTTCGTTTGGTTCAGCACCGAAAGTTCAGCCTTTACCTTGCCGACTACCAGACCGCTATCCGTAATATCCGCTCCGTTTTCGTCCGTCAATTTCACGTTGGCCGGCGTCAGCTTGCGTTTGGTTTCGAACTCCATCTGGAAGGGATCCATTTCCTCCTCACGAAAGCTGAGTGCATATTTCTGTCCCTCCGACAGATTGCTGAGCTTGACCGTACAGCTCATGCCGTCATCTTCCCAGTTGACTGAATCAACCACCGCGTGGTTATTGATTTGGAAGCTGTCGATATCGACAACCGAAGAGTCGGCAGACAAAATCGCCTTGGGCATATGAAGTTTTACACTCGCCTCAGGGAATGTCAGGCTTTCGGTCTCGTTGCCTTCCGCGTCGAGCAGTTCATATTCGCCGTATGACATACTGCTGACGATTAAATCGTCAATGTGCAATTCAAACGGATTTCCGCCCGAAGACATGGAGAAACACATAATCATTTCAAGAAAAGTAGGATATTTTTCACCCGGTGCTTCGAAATCCGTTACGCCGTTGGTATATTCCTCTCGGTCGATATAGGCGCGCATGGTCAGATCTGTAAAGTTAACGAACAGCTCTAAGGTGACATATGTATCCTCCGGCACGGTTTTTTCCGAAACAAAGCCGCCTACTTTTAATTTTTTATTGGGATCAACCGAAACCATGAGCTGTGCGCCCTCACCGGTCGTCGCCGCGCCGCGCAGACCTGCAATCCAGCGAAATTGATCCTCGTTTTTGTATTTAAATCTCTGACGGAAGTACACCGCGTCCATTCCTGTATGGATATGATAGTCGCTGTTAATCTGCCGGTACAAAACCGTCGCTACGTTTGCGCCCGGCGCCCCCAGCAGAAATACTTCCCGGTCGTCCTCACTGTCCGGCCCCTGGCCGACAACAAGCTTAGCCGGATCATGTTCTTCCCCTGTATAATAGGTAGGGCTGCCCAGTTCAAAATCGCTGTTAAGCGTCGTATCCAGGACCTTATAATCCAGCGGCGCGCCGTCTGGCACGCTTAAATCAACATAATGTCTGCCGTCTTCACTGGATAAATTTTCGGCCGAAACCGGCAAAATATACGCCAGCGACAGCAAACAACAAGTAAGCGTTATGAACGCAATTATTTTTTTCATCTATGCCATACCTCCATTTTCTTGGCCTGTGCCGCTTTTCTTCATTTCTCTGTAACTTTTCGGAGTCATTCCCTGACGCAGCTTAAAGCGTTTTCCGAAGTTTGATGTATCAATATATCCTACTTCCCTTGCAATATCCTTTACCGGCATGTCGGTTTCTGCCAACAGGCGCTTTGCCTCTTCCATACGCTTATAAAACACACGGTTAATAATGGTTTCACCCGTATTGCGCTTATAGTGCTCGCAAAGGTACTGAACGGAAACCTTTAAAGAATCCGCCATTTTCGTCAGTGAAAAATCGTCCTCCTTGTAGTGTGCGTCGATAAAATCGTTCATCCGACGCATTTCTGCGTCCTCTTTGTTATCGCCCTGGCAAATGTAGTCGCACACATCAATACAAATTTTACCTAAAAACGAATGCAAAGAATCTGCCGAATTCATATCTTCCAGCGGAAGATCCTCCAGGCTGATCAGATGTTTTCCGTTGGTTTTTACGTCATACTCCATCATCACTTTAATTAAGGTATTAAAAACCTCAAAGATAATGCAGCGTTTAATAAAGGGCGGAACATGGTTTACCGCAATGGTGTTAATAATGCGTTCCACGCTGAATTTTACCGCCTCAATATTTTTATTATCTAGCTGCAGAGACAGGTTGTTGACCAGCTTATAGTACCGCGCATATTCGGCGTAATCAATTTCGCCGCCGTCTTTTTGTTCAAAGCGCGCAACCTGACTTGGCCCTAAGAATGACTCCCGCTTTTTGATGGTATCCGCCTCAAAATAGGATTGGCCGATTTGGAAAAAGTCCCGGTAGCTGCTGCCGACCGCAAACGCGGCTGCACAGCCCGTTACCTGGCTGATATGCGCGCGCAGTTTTTCCAAATACTCTAGACTGGACTCCTGTGCGCCGGTCTCACAAAATACGCACACGGCCTCGGCATTGTTCGACACATCAAAGTATTCCAGCGCAATGCCTTCCTGTTCCCGCGCCATAATCAGCTGTTTCAGATCCTGCATTTCTTCCGGACTTTCGTTCGGAAAGCTGATAATCGCCACAAAATAGAAAATGCCCTGCTTGGTTTCCGCCGCCAGCTGCCCCGCCTCGTACAATTCCTCAACATCTTCCTGCCGACCTTTAATCAGCTCATTAATCACATAATTTTTAATGATTGGCTTATGTTCCTCCAGCGTCCGTTCCATGTCTTTATTTTCGATAAAGTAACGGTCAATCACGCTTTTTATGTAAGCGATATCATCTTTGGAAAACTCCGTATCGCCGCTTTCTTTGCGTACCTCGGAAATGAGGTGCTTAATCGGCCGGTAGGTAATGCCCATAGCAAACCAAATGATAATTCCACCCAGCACCACAATCAGTGAGCCGCAGACATAGGCTGTAACAATCACCGGCGTTAGGCTGCGGTCGATATTTTGTTTATCCACAACCGCCACATATTTTCTGCTGGAAAGCGGCATTTTAGAAACCACCGCGTAATAGCTTGTACCTTTAATTTTTTGGGTGCTAAGCCTGCCTTCTCCTGCCTGCTTTACCACCTCGTCAAGCTCTGCGGACGATATGCTTTCTTTTTTATTTTGAGCAAGCAAGATTTCATTGCTTTCATTTAAAATATAAAAATTGTCTGTAAAAAACGAATCTGTCATAGCAAGCGTCTTGCGCAGAGCCGCCCCGTCGATTAAAATGACAAAGGTCACTTTGGGGTCTAAATCATCCATCGGATAAGTATAACGGATCAGCTCGCGCTCAGCGCCGCTTGCCGTCCGAACAGTTTCCGACGGTTTCATAATCGGCAGATCTGTTTGTGCCAAATTTTCTGTTATCTTACCTGCCCGCCAGTCCTCAAAGGGATATACCGCGTTACCTAAGCTCTCCAGATCCCCGTTGTTGCTTGAACCGTAAACCTTTGTTTCCCCTTCAATATAGTACAAAATTTCATGAATAAACCCCTGGCCGGAAGCATATTGTTCCAGAATCCGTGCCACGTCGCTTGGGCTGTAAAGCCCGTTTTTTTGCATATTCGGCGAGAGTGCGGGCTCTTTTGCCATTCGGTATATCATGGCGTGCATCTCTTCGAACATGCCATCTACCTGCTCTACCACCTTCGATACGCTAGATTCGTTTGTGGCAAACACCTGTTTTCTGAGTACGGTCAAGTAACTGCTGTTCATAAATAAAATAAAAATGAAAAGAGGCACAATCAGTATCAGAAAATAGGACAAGATATATTTATGCAGTGTTTTTGTGTTGCGAAAACGCTGTAAAAGCCTCATTGCACAGACCTCTTCTTTCAACCAGTGCATTTATTCCGGCACGCCGTCTAAGCGCCGTGCCGGAACATCAATTCCTAATGGCTATACCATGCCTTGCCTGGCTCTATGACCATGGGCTTTAGGAACGGTTTCATATCAGCATAGCTGTTCCAGTAAAAAACAACGGCCTTATACTCGTCACCCTCTTCGGCTGTCGGAACGTCCAGCGACAGCTTGAAGTTCTTTAGGTCAAAGCGCACCATGTCGGCCGCGCTCTTCGACACCAGATCCACCAACCGGCCCTTGTTATAAAGCGCCATAGACACCACCGTGTCACCCGCGGTTTCGCTATAGTCCACAAAGTCCACACTGAAGTTCAATTTGTCTCCGGTCTTTAAGCCGGTTTGGGAAATGTCGTTGCCCTCGCCGTCCGTAAATTGCAGGTTGGTGTAATTGGCAACAGGCAGCGTCTTTATTTTCCATTCTGAGGCACCTGTTTCCACGCCGTCAGCCGTTTTTACGCCGTCCTTTACTTTGATGGTATATTCTTTATCTGGATCCAGATCACAGAGATTCAGCGCGATGGAGGAGTTATTGTCTGACAGCTTGGCTGCCGCAATGCTTGCTCCGCCGTCAATCTCAAAATTTTCCAGCTTAATGCTGGCCGGATCTAAATAGTCTCTGGCCTCGATGGTATAAGTCGAGGTCGGGAAGTGCGAGGCCACAATGCCGTCCTCGCGGCTGTCAACCAGAATCGGCTGATCCGGCATATTGTTTATGCCGATTTTTTCAATATACAGTTCAAAAGGAGTTGCGCTATTCGTATGGGTATAGATTGCAATTTCACGGATCGCGCCTAAAGTGTTCGAAATCGCCCATGGCTGAACGCCTCCGCTGACATCGTTGCCGTTTACATAGGCGCGGAAGGTTTTATCCACAAAATTAAAGTAAATTTTCAAATCGTACCAGACATTTGGCGCAAAACCCTCCTTGGTTGCCGTGGTGCCAACTCTTAATTTGTCGGTTTCAAAGTCAACCGTCAGGCTTTGGCCTGTAACACCGTCAATCAGCTCGCAAATCCACTTCCACTGGTCCGTCCCGCGGTACAAAAATTTGTATTCGAAACAGACGCTGTCCATATTCGTATTCCATGCGTTCATGGGAGTGTTCCAGGCCCAGAGGTGACCCCTTAGCACACCGACTTGGCCAGAATTCGGGGATCCTTTCACATAAATACAGTTTTTGCCGGAACCATGAGGGTCTTTTTTGACCTGCGCAATCACGCCCTTGTCAGAACCTTCCAGTTGTCTCCAATAGGGCATACCTGTTTTATAGGTCGAGTTTTCTGTCATAATATCCGTACCGTCAGGTATATCAGCATCGGCATAACTGATGACTGTGTTCTGCGCATGGGGTTCTTCCGCCATGACAGGGATAACCGATGCACAAAGGCTAGATGCCAAAACCAGCGCCAATATTGTTCTAGAAATCACACGTTTCATTTTAAACCTCCTATTGATTATTTAGAAAAATCATAGGTCTTTTGCGCGATAGATACCAGTTCGTCCGCACCCATCCCTTTCAAGGTCGATTCGAAGGTAGCCCAGTTTTCCTCAATATCCATTTCACCAACGATGAATTTCGCCATCATCTGCTCCACGTAGCCGCTCAGGTCTACGTTTAAGGATTTCATGCGCTTCGAGTCGCTCTCCTCATAGTACAGAGGCGGGAACGGCAGGCGGATGTGTCTGTTCACCTTGGACACTTCTACAGCCAAAAGCTGGTCATCCGGATTATTGACCTTTGCGTTAAATTCTGTTAAGAAAATACCGGGACCGGGTACACCCAGCTGAATGGTTACTTTACCGGTCGTTTTGGTCGGGTCGGAGGGATCGTAGTTCAAATAATCCCAGGAGCCGTCCTCATTATACGCGAAATCTTCATTTTCCACACCGTAGCCGGACAGGGTAGAACCCTCTTCGGTATAGAGGTAATCCACCCAGCGTATAGTTGCTTCGGGGTATTTGTTGTTTTTAGTGATGGCAAAGGTGCCAGGCGTGATACCGGTGGTTGCCGGGTGCAGACCCTCTACATCCGCGCTGGTCGAGATCGGCGTCATGGCCGTGTATTCTTTATAGCGGGAAGGAGGTACCGGCGCGGAGTAACCGTTTACGGCACCCAGCTTGTTGTTATCGCCCGCGGCTTTTGCCATGTACTGCTCGACGGACTGAATGAAGAATTCCTGATCTATAAGCCCTTCTTTGTACATTTTGTTAAAGTAAATCATTGCCTCTTTAAATTCCGGCGTTAACGGTGCGTAAACCACTTTGCCCTCGTCTTCGAACAGGTCGTAGTCGTTAAAGTAAATACCCCAGGCGCTCATAAAGCGTTTTAAGGTGTTTATGGACCATTCCGCGCAGGATGAGAAGGGGATTTCGTCCGCCTGTCCGTTGCCGTTCGGATCGCCTTCTTTAAAGGCTTTCATAATTTCGTAAAAATCCTGCGTGGTTTTCGGTTCAGAAAGGTTCAGCTTTTGAAGCCAGTTCTTATTCAGCCAGAACTGCTCCTGATTGAGCTGGTGGCGCACCTGCGGCAAGGTAACAATGTTGCCGTTGCGCAGGGTGATGGCCTCGCGGATATTGCCGTATCCCGGTGGGGCGTACATTTTTTCGCCGTTCGGCAGGGTGTATTCACCGCCGCCTAGGTCGTATTCGCCGTCGATCACCGCTTTAATGGTCGGGGCATACTGGTCAATTAAATTCTGCAGCGGAATCAGCTGGCCCTCCGCATCGTACTTTACCTCGTCCTCCTGCGTAAAGTTCATTTTAAACCATACGTCCGGCAGATCGTCGCTGGCGAAGGCCAGACTGATTTTTTCCGCCGCCGACTGGTTTGGAATGGGGGTACAGTCGAAATGAATGTTTGTTTTTTCCTCCATCCGTTCAAAGAACTTGTTTTCGTTCCAATCGACCACGTTCGGGATATTGATGCCCATCATGGT
>CABSKZ010000020.1 GCA_902478395.1 uncultured Eubacteriales bacterium
GACAATCTCCAGTGAATTATATAGACTCTGCGACATGAATCGCTGTTTCACGCCTGAAAAATAGTTGCTGATCTTAAAGTAATCCGCCGTACTGGAAATATCCTTTGTGTTAAACTCCATCAGAACCGGATCGACGCTCTGCTGTGTCAGAAAAAGGTCAACCTCGTCGATCAGCTGCCCGAGCATAATGCTCATCTGTGACTGAATGACATTGCTGTTCTGTATAGCAAGCTGACTCATCTGTTGTTTGCCCAATCGGGAAATAACCAAAACACAAATGCTCATAATCACAATGGCTGAAATGGCATTTAAAAGGAACACACGGCTTTTAAACGAGCGTGTTGAAAAATATGATTTCATAATATGCCTCCGTTTTTCAAAAGTAAAAACTCTACAATTATTATATAACCTTGCACTGTATCTTTCAAATTAAATTATATCATGGAGACTTTGTTAGTGCATTTGTTATAAAACGATATTCGAATCATATCGGATTTTATGTATTGTGCGAATGAGATATTTTCAATATACTGAAACTGCAAAAAAGCTAATTTATCAGATTTGGAGGGAATTTGTATGAGAATGTGGACAAAACGATTTAGCACGCTATTGTTATGCGTGGCGCTAGGTTTGACGACTGCGGGATGCGGCGGAGACAAAAGCGCCTCCAACAACACTGGTATGAAAGAAAATGAGGACGGATTGACGATTATCACAGGAAACCGGGTGTTACCTGAGGATAATCCCACCAAGGCATGGATGGAGGAGGAACTGGGATTTCCTCTGAAATTTATTACCGTGCCAAGCAACGATGAGTACATAACAAAGGTCAATCTACTGATTGCTTCGGATGAAATGCCCGATATTATTACCGATTCATCTGTGCTGGAATACTATAAGCACGTATCGCAGGGACTATTTATTGAACTAACCGATTTGTTGGAGAAGTACGGTCAAAATATTTTGGCGGCACGCCCAGCAGAAAATTTTGAGAATTTAAAATGGACGGACGGCAAGCTGTATGTTATCTCATCCTCAGTAAACCCCGGTTACGACGGTATGATGGTGCGGAAGGACTGGCTGGACAAAGTGAATTTGCCGGTTCCCGAAACGCTGGAAGATTTTAAAAATGTGGCAAAGGTGTTTGCTGAAAATGATATGAACGGAAACGGAAAAGCTGATGAGTTGGGATATGGCGGCTGGAACCCCTCCGACCCGATCATTCCGTTTAACGCGTTCTTTTGCGCGTATGGTGCAAATCCATATGGTTGGATATTGAAAGACGGTAAGGTAGTGCACGGCGGTTTACAGACGGAGACAAAGGAAGCAGTGAAATTTTTAAGCCAGATGTATGCAGAGGGGCTGATCGACCCGGAATATCTGACGACTGACCGCACGAAGCTGAATGAAAAGGTGGGCACGGAGCGCGTTGGCCTATTGACAGACCAACTCTGGTACGCGAATCGTGATAACTCAACATTCTATCCGCATGAGGATGTAGAGTGGCAGTTGATTCCGCCTCCGAAAGGTCCGGATGGAAAACAAGGACTAATCGTCCGTACAGATCCCGATGCAGTGGGTCGTACAGGTATTACCAAGGCATGTAAAAATCCGGTAAACGCGATGAAATACTTGAATTTCGTTGCGGATAAGGAAAATTTCACCAGGATCCGTACAGGGATTGAAGGGGTTCATTATGAGTTGATCGACGGTGTTTCGTATAATATTGGTAAATACAAGGAGGACACTTCCCATCTGATTCAGGAGGGGATTGCACCGACAATGGCCTTGCCGTTCTCTCCAGAGGATCCGCCGGCAGTCCAGGTGCCGCAATATATGGCTGATTTCCGTGATTTGGTCTATTCCTATCACATTAGAAGCAATGTGATCTACGGTGGCGTGCCAGAGATTGAAGATAAGCAGATAGGCACCGGATGGAAGGATTTTTATTCGCAGAGCATAAACCAGATGATTATGGAGGGCGGCGATATTGACGCGAAATTTGATCAGATGGTTGCGGATATTTACGGCAAATATCACATGGCAGAGCAAGAGAAAGTGGCAGAAAAGTTTTACAGCGAAATGAAGAAATAACTATAAATATACGTTTGTTTTGAATGAAGTAAGATTTGGTAAAACAGAAAAAGCGTTATAGTTCATACGCGTTTCTGCCGGCAGAATGAACGTGTGGTGCTTTCCATTTCTGTGACTATGGGAGCGGACTACTCCCATAGTCACAAACCAGATTTGGGCCGAAGAACGTACCAAGCATCAATTACACGGTGCAGTCGCCCCTGTGGTTCCGATTGTGCCCGATGCGGCAGGGCACAAATGATACAAAGAGATTATGCGAAAGGAAGTGGTGTGCTTTGAAGGTGCCTTATCAGATTTGGTTTAACCATGATACAACAAACATTCTAACCTGTACCAGCCCGTACCATAAACAAGGTGAGGATTTTACAGAGGAGATGCTGTGTGCATCGATCGACGAGCTTGCGGGAACCGGTGTGGATGCGGTTTCTCTCTCGCCGGGGAACGGCGCGGTACCGTGGTGGCAGTCCAAGGTGTACCCGGATCATTGGCAATGGTATCAGACACGCACGGGCAAAGAGCTTTCCTCTTATGGAAAGTATGTGAACGCGGGTGGAGATATGGTGCGCGTATTCTGTGAACAATGCAGAAAGCATGGTATTGCGCCTGTATTATCCTTACGGTTAAAGGACGAGCATTCAATTGAGCATCTCGATAATGAAAGTGTTTCAAAATTCTTTTATGAGCACCAAAGCTGGCGGATTGACCGCCGTCCAGAGGCACAAATGGGTTGGCGCGGGCTCAACTGGATTTATCCAGCGGTACGCGAGGAGCGGCTTATGCTCATTGCAGAGCTGGCGGAGAACTATGATATCGATGGGCTAGAGTTGGATTTTATGCGGTTTTATCCATTTTTTGATTTAGAGAGCACAGATTTCTCGCAGCGAAGCCGGATTTTAACAGACTTTATTCAGCAGGTACGGGATATTTTAGATCAGACACAGCGCGGCAGCCGCCGGTATCTGGCGATACGTGTGCCCAACCGTTTGCGCGAACATAAAAATTTGGGGATTGATTTGGGTCTGTTGGATCAGTTGGGCATTGTGGATATGATTAATGTATCGTCTTCCTATGTAACGCAGGTGGAGAGTGATGTAGAGTTTATCCGTGCGCTGGCGCCGAATACCTCGGTCTTTTACGAATTGACACATTGCGCTGCGCGCGGGCCGTCTTGCGGGTGGGGGTATACCGGCGGGGACGATTATCCCATCCGCTTTACCACGGATACGCAGTTTTATACAGCGGCGAACTTGGCGTATGCGCGCGGGGCAGATGGAATTTCATTGTTTAACTTTGTCTACACTCGTCAATACGGATGCGGTGCGATTGAAGGAAATTTCTGCGAGCCGCCATTTTATTTGCTACAAAATTTAAAGGACAGGGAATTTTTGAAGCAACAGCCGCAGCACTACTGGATGCCATATTGGTGGAAAACCGGCTACAATGGCAGACAGTTCCAATTGCCGCTGCAGTTTTATCGGAACAGCACGCACACCATAGAGCTGGATATTGCCAAGCCGCGGAAAACGATCGGCCGCACAATTTTTCGTTTAGAGACGGCGGGGGGGACGCCGGTGTTGTCCGCAACGGAGCCGGTAGCGAATGTGCGTGGTACACCAGGGCTTAAGTGGAACGTACTTGTAAATGGCTATGAGGCGTGCGAATGTGATGATGTTTCAGAGCCGTTTGAAAATCCGCGTGCTGGATTTACCGGCTATCCGGAGCAATATTACGCATTTTCTGTTCCTGAAGATGCGCTGCGCGAGGGGTTGAATCAATTTACAATTTGCCTATCTGCAGCACCGGTCAGCCCGGAATTTTCAATTTGGTTGATATATACTGATTTATCAATTGTATAGATAATGGAAAGCGTGCGGTGCAGAACAGGATGGTGATGAAAACAATTTGAATAAAAAATATTAGTGCAGAATCGGGTCTGCCAGATTGAAATGGTACATTTGACATGCCAAAAGGAGATTAACTACGACAATGAAAATTTATATAATCAGCGATATGGAAGGAATAACCGGTGTAAGCCACCGGCGGCAAACAAAGCCCGATACACCGGAATATAAGCTGGCGCAGCAACTACTGATGGGCGACCTGCTCGCAGTAATCGAGGGGGCGCATGATGGCGGTGCTGAGGAAGTCGTCATTTACGATTTACACGAAAGCGGCAAAAACATTTTATTAGAGCAGTTGCCGCCCTATGTAAAAACGATTGTTGGCAAACCGCCGGCTACATATGGTACTGTTGGCATTAACGAAAGCTACAGCGGACTGATTTTGGTAGGAAACCATGCAAAAACCTATACTGATGGGGCGATCTTCCCCCACGCGTATTCCATTTTAGACGGTACGTTATCTGTAAACGGTATGGAAATAGGAGAAATTGGTATGGAAGCGATGATAGCTGGAACTTACGGTGTACCGCTAATCATGGTTACCGGCGATGCTGCCGCTGAGATGGAAGCAAAGAGTCTGTGCGCCGAGACAGAGACTGCCGTGGTCAAATACGCCGCGGGCTTTGGAACCGCTATGTGTTGTGCGCCATCATACACGCGCAAATTGCTATATGAAAAGGCCAAGACGGCGGTGGAGCATTGCAGAGATATTTCACCGCTTATGATAGACGCGCCATACGAGATTCAACTGCGCTTTTCCGGCGAAGCCGACGAACGATTGCTCCATGCGGAGGAATTTATTAACAACGGCGATGGGAGTTTTGCGTTGCGCGGCACCAATCTTCATCAGATGTGGGATGCAGTCAATCTCGTTTACTGCGATTGGCTGGATTGATAGGAGGAGATGAAATGGAACTAAAACAATACGCCAATATAGGGCTGGTGCATGCGATGGCTTACCCAGAGGCGAATAGCAGTGAATATGAGTATCTATCAACGCTGGAAAAAACGGTAGAAGACGAATATTTTGATATCGTGGAAATTATACCGCCGCTGAACCCGGGTATGGATGGAACGGTATCGGAGCTTGTGAGGAGTTCCGGCATGGATTGGGTATATTGTGCAACGCCTGCACAGTACGGACAGATGCTGGATTTGAATAGTTTTGATCCTGATGCCCGTGCACATGCAATCGATGTGTTAAAGCGTGAAATTGATTACTCAAACCGGCTCGGAATCAAAAAAGTACAGGTATGCAGCGGGATGCAAGTGGCAGAGATTAAAAAGCGTGCGGCGGCGCGGTCAGTGCTTGCTGAAAGCCTGCGTGCATTATGCGCATATGCAGAGCCAGCAGACGTTTCGCTCGTACTGGAGATTTTCGATTTTGAGATCGAGAAAAAACGTTTTTTGGGGCACTCGATCGATGCAGAACTGGTTGCGAGAGAAGTAACCGCACAGCACAGCAATTTTGGATTGCTGCAAGATTTAAGCCATATCCCAATCATGTATGAAACGCCATATCCCGCGGTTCTGACAGTGGCACCACATTTGGTACACACCCATATTGGCAACTGCATTTTCCGGGACCGTACACATCCGCGGTTTGGCGATACACACCCGATGTTTTCCGTTGCGGACAGCGAAGTTGGCGTTTCAGAGCTTACGGCGTTTTTGGAGTCGCTTTTTGCTGTTGACTACCTCGGCGCAGGTAAAAAAGGCGCAGTCAGCTTTGAAGTAAAAACATGGAAGGGAGAAAATCCCAATGAAATCATAGCAAATGCAAAAAATACGCTTCAACAGGCATGGGAGGCGATGGACGTATGATAACTGGACACATTGCGGAAATCGGGCGCTATTTTGGAATCAGCGAAACACTCGATCAAGCGTTAGCCTTTTTACGGCATACCGACTTTTCAGATGTGGAGCAGCGGCGGAAGTATTCAATCGATGGCAAGCGCATCTATGCGTGGTGTTCGTCTTTTGAACAAAAGCCGCTGTCTGCGGGGCGCTGGGAAACGCATGACAGGTACGGCGATGTTCATTACATTTTAGAGGGAAAACAGTGTTTCGGCTACGCGCCGCGGCAAAATTTATATGAGAGCGAGGGCTACAACGATCAAAAAGATTTAGAGTTCTGGCAGGGCGATGGAGACCTGCTGACGCTTTTGCCCGGAAACTTTGCAATTGTATTCCCGGAGGACGCGCATATGCCGGACATTGCGCCAATAGAAGGAGAACGCGTGAAAAAAACAGTTGTAAAATTTTTGATGGAGTAAAAACCATAAAATGAATGGAGGCGTAATGCTATGAAACGGATTTTTTGGAAAAGAGGAATCGCGGGTATAGCCGCGTTGGGAATGCTGCTGTCATTGGCTGCGGTGGGGAGCATGGAAGAGCAGGTGGTTTATCAAGAGGATTTTGAAAAGCTCACTACCGAATCGCTCGCATCTGACGGCTGGGCGGGGACCTTCTATCAGCGTGGCAATTTGGAACTGCGCAGCACGGACGGAAATGGAACGATAGAGGTCGTTAAAGATGAAGATGCGGCGTACGGTAACGTCCTGAAGGTGTGTGACAACGACCCTTCGCAGTATTACCTTGCTTCAAAAATTATCAATAAAGTAGAGAACGCTGTGACGATTGAGCTGGACATCAAAACCACCGCGTATGGAACCGTAATATTGGCCAGTGACCATGCGAACGGTTTTCTGAAAAATACAAATAATATGATTTGCCAAATTGCATTTCTTTCTGGAAAAATTGAGTACCGTCTTGCAGATGGAACGGTAAAATCCTCCAAGTCTTATAAGGTCAACGAGTGGCACCATGTGAAATTCGTATCTCGCGTGGACTCTGTTAATAATGAAAAGACCGATATTTATGTGGACAATGAGTTACTGGTTGCAAACGTTCCATGCAGATGGCCGAAGGATAGTAAAACCTATTTTAATATGCTTCTGTTTGGTTGTTATCAAGGGGACAATTCGATGAAAACTACCACCTATATTGATAATATCAAGGTAAGCACAGGCGGAGACACTGCCGCACCGCAGAAAGCAACGCAGTCTCCAACTGCAGCACCGGCTATAACTGCGATACCATCACCAACGACAGCACCAGCCGCGACGGCAGCGCCTTTGGATACTGCTGACGGGAGGTTTACGGATATTACAGGACACTGGGCAAGAGCTGTCATTGAAGAGCTGGCAGCGAAGAAGGTTATCAATGGCGTGACGGCGACGAGCTTTGCGCCGGATGAGCAGATCACCCGCGCGGAATTCGCCGCATTGGTGACGCGGGCAACAGGGATTGCTGGCAAACCGTACGCGAATGCGTATGGCGATGTACAGGCAGATGCGTGGTTTGCATCGACGGTACAAGCGGCCAAGGACGCGGGATTACTGGATTCTGCGATGACGGCGGAGGGCTTTAATCCGGATGCAAATATCACGCGGGAAGAAATGACATCCCTTATCGTCAACGCCTGCAAGGCGGCAAATGTAGCAACGTCGGATGGCGACGTCAGCAACTTTGCGGATGCTGCGTCGATCTCACCGTGGGCGGTAAATTATGTCGGCAAGGCGGTAAGCCTTGGGATAGTAAAAGGCAGAACCACGGATGAATTCGCCCCAAGGGCAACTGCTACACGTGCAGAAGCGGCGACGATGATAAAGAGGATGATCATGCGAACAGGCTATGACAGGGTTATAACGGATCAGTCGGCTGCCGGCGGGGGAACGGCTGCGGGAGGAAGCTATAACGAGGAAAAAAGCAAGGATGAGATTTTAGACAACATAAAAATGTTGTATTCCAGTGACACTACAAATATTCTTTCATGCATCGGCCCGTGGCATCCAACATCAAGCGCGAAGCTTTCCAAAGATTTGATTCTCGCGCCGATTGATGAAGCGGCGGCTGCGGGAATAGACGTATACAATATACAGCCCGGTATGGGATGGGTTCCGTGGTGGCCCAGTAAGGTGCACCCTGCTGAAGAACACGTGAAGTGGTTTCAAGAAAATGTGCGTGCAAATGCAACTAACACATGGTTGAATTATCTGGAAGAGGGCAACGACATCGTCAAGGAATCTCTTGATCGGTCACATGAACTCAATACAGGGATGGTTGTATCGTTCCGCTTGAACGATGTACATCAAAAAGAAAACGCCTTTAATCCAGATAAGTCGCGTATCGAAAGTGTGCCGAAATCGTTCTTAGAGCACCCAGAATATTTGATTGGCGTTGATCCCAATCAGGAGAGTTTTGCAAAAAATGTTCAGGACTGGCAGTATCCGGAAGTACGCCAATTTAAACTTGATTTGATAAAGGAATTGATACAAAATTATGATTTAGACGGCTTTGAACTGGACTTCATGCGTGCTGTCACGCTGTTCAACACCACAACGACAACCGAGAAGCAGCGCGACGATATTATGGTTGATTTTGTTAAGCAGGTGCGGGCAGAGTTGGACAAAAAGGAAGGACGGTACCGCTATTTGGCCGTCAGAATTCCTGCGCATATTCATTGTCACGATGCGATGGGAATCGATGTAAAACGGTTTGCCGAGGAGGCAGGCGTGGATATTTTTGATTTGTCTACCTATTACCACACCGAACAACATACTTCTTTAAAAGAAATTAAGGAGCTGGTAGGCAACAAAAAGGTGTTTGCGGAACTGACACACGCCTCATCCTTTGAAAAGGTTGATGGTATGACCAAAACGCGCCGTACAACGCCTGAACAGCTCAACACTGCCGCATATCTGGCATACAAGAATGGCGCTGATGGAATTGCCCTTTTCAACTTCCAGTACTACCGTGAGCAAGTCAACATCGACGACAGGCCGTATGGTGAGCCGCCGTTTGAATTAATCGAAGGCTTCAAAAACAAAGACTATTTGGCAAAACAGCCGCAGCATTATTACTTTACGGAGACCTACCGCAGCCCGAAAAAACCATATTGGGAGATGCCAACCACTATGGAGGCGAAAAAAACGGTGACGTGGGAAATGGACATGGCAGCCCCCGAGGGCGGGTGGACAACGGACGGACGGCTGCGCATACAGGGCAAAACGTCGCTTGGCACAAATGTTTATACCGCGTCGATCAACGGCGTGACACTGAAGGCGACAGATGACGTTTCCGAGCCGTATGAAAATCAATATACGCAAATGCTGGGCACCCCAGAGGAACTTCGCGCGTGGATTGTGCCAAAGAATATTCTCAAAGAGGGAATCAATCAGATACAAATTACACAAAACAGTGGGGAACAAGTGGTATTAGACTATTTAGACCTTGCAATCGAATAAGGAAGTGCATATATGAGAGAGTTATCGTCCGAAGCGGCCCGGCCAACACCAGCGGCACAAAAACGCATGTCAGCTTGGGCTTATATCAAACGGGAAAAAATGTTATACATTATGATGCTTCCAGTCATGATATATTTTATTATTTACCATTATATTCCGATGCTTGGGATCGTCATCGCATTTAAAAATTATTCACCTGTGGCGGGAATTATTGATAGCCCGTGGGTCGGACTCATGTATTTCGAAAACTTGTTTCAAAGTCCGGACTTCTTTTTGGTATTAAAAAATACAGTGATCATCAGCCTTTACAGGCTAATGTTTGGATTTACTGCGCCGATCATCCTGTCGCTGCTGATTAACGAGATAGGCAATACAAAATATAAGAAAATCATCCAGACCATCAGCTATTTGCCGCACTTTTTGTCGTGGGTTATCGTAGCGGGACTAATCAGTACCATGCTGTCGGTAGACGGACCGATCAATACGCTGCTGGGCCTGTTCGGCATCGAGAAGCAGCAAATGCTGACGAATTCGTCCATGTTCCGCGGAATTTTGGTCGTGACTGGTATCTGGAAAGAAGTCGGATGGGGGACGTTGTTTTATCTTGCCGCAATTGCCGGCATCAATTCTGAGTTGTATGAGGCGGCGCGGATTGATGGCGCAAGCCGCTGGAAGCAGACGCTGTACATCACATTGCCATCCATTAAAGGCGTTGTCGTGATTCTTTTGATTATGCAGGCGGGAACCGTCATGAACGCTGGCTATGAGCAGGTATTGCTGTTGCAAAACCCGATGGTGCGCAATGTTTCTGAAATTTTGGATACGTATATCTACAAAACCGGTCTACAAAACTCAAATTACAGCTTTGCAACCGCTGTTGGGTTCTTTAAATGCGTTGTCAATATGATTCTGATCCTCACGACCAACCTGATTTCCAAAAGGATGGGTGAGGAAGGGTTATGGTAGGAGGAAACGATGAGACAGACCAAAGGTGAAAAAATATTTTCCGTGTGTAACAATATATTTATGTTGCTGGTTGCGCTTATCATGCTGTACCCGGTATGGCACGTGCTGATGTATTCGCTAAGCGATGCCAGCCGCACAGCGGCAGGCGGGGTGTTTTTGTTTCCGCGCGGGTTTTCTATAGAAGCCTATAAAATTGTACTGCGTACGCCGTCAATCTTGACGGCGTACAAAAACACCATTATCGTGGTGCTGGGGGCGACTGCCCTGAACCTGTTGTTCAGCTTTTTAATGGCGTATCCGCTGACAAAAAAAGATTTGCGAGGCAGAAAGGGTATCACAGTTTTTATGTTTTTTACGATGATTTTTTCGGGAGGGACAATCCCGACATATTTGGTAGTAAAAGGCACGCATCTGCTTAATTCGTTGTGGTCGCTGATTATACCCGGTGCGGCGGGCGCGTACTATATCTTTATCCTGCGCAACTTTTTATCGACCATTCCAGGGTCGCTGCCCGAATCAGCGAAGATTGACGGAGCGAGTGAGTTCACGATTCTCATGCGTATCATCGTGCCTCTGTCCAAGCCGGTCATGGCGGTGCTTGCGCTGATGTACGGCGTGGGGCATTGGAATTCGTGGTTTAACTGCATCATTTACATCAACGAGATGGAAAAATATACGCTCCAACCAATCCTGCGCGAGATATTATTCACGATGAGCACTGCGCAGTTTTTTGAAAATGATCCCAGCCTGATGATGGGGAAATCCAACATGCCCGAGGTAACAAAGATGGCTACGGTTATGGTTTCCACGATCCCGATTGTCATGATTTACCCGTTTCTACAGAAATATATTGTACATGGTGTGATGATCGGTGCGATTAAGGGATGAATGAGAGGATTGAGGTGTGTAATATGTCAATGAAAAAAGTCTGCATGTCGGTTCTGCTTCTGCTTGTTTTAACAGCACATATACTTGTGGTGTTTGCAGAACCGGTTTTTCAGGAGGATTTTAACCAGAATACAGATTTGGACGGCTGGGCGTTGTATCAATGGGGCAAAGCAAGCACAACTTCGCGTGCGGGATTGGAGGATGATACCATCGGCACGATGTCCGTTGTAAGCGATGGCGAATACGGCGAGGTTTTACAGGTGGAGGATAAGTCCGACGAAAAAATTGTGCGTGCGGAACGGACTGTTTCCAATCCGGTTTTACATGGGAAATATGTAATAGAATATGATATCAAGCCGGACAATTATGGCATCGTGGTATTTGGAAACGCCGCTAATAAATATGCCTCGGATGCAAACAGTTATTTTATGCATGTCGCTCATGTGAACAATAAGGTAGAAATACGCGGCGACAGAATTTTGACCAGCAGTAAGGAATACCCGGTTACGCAATGGCACCATGTAAAGGTGATCATCAATACCATGGCCAAGACGGCGGATGTGTTTGTAGATGGAGACCGCATCGGCGAGCAGATCGGTTTCCGCTTTGGCGGTGCTGCTGCGGCACTGGATACCATCGCGGTCGGAAGCATGTTTCATGGTTCTCTTAATTTAAAGACCGCCACACAATTTACAAATCTGATGGTTTCGCAGGCAGCGGCGGTAACATTCCCGGCAGGTGGGGAGCTAACGGTATCGCGCAATTTTGGCGATACGCTTGATCTGGAATGGCCTCCGGCGGACGGCGCGGTGCGGTACCGGCTATATCAGGATGGGGAAGAAATCGCCGTACTGGAGCCGGATGTGACCAACTATCAGGTTACTGGATTGACGCCGGGACAAAATTATAGCTTTGCCATACAGGCAGAGGACTTGAATGGCATGTTGACCGATGATGGACCATTTTGTTCGGTTACGGCTTTTGCAGTTGAACAACTAATATATAAAAGTGATTTCTTGTCCGGGATGTCCGATTGGCAGCTTTTCCATTACGAGGCCGCCACAAATAGCAGAACGGAAAACGATTCCGACGAGAATGGTGCAATCACCACCGTGGCAGACGATATCTACGGTGACACAATGCGGGTTACAGATACATCGACGAATTTTATCATGCGTGCGGAGACGAACTTCCCCGGATATAGCGGCAAGTGCAAGGTAGAGTTTGATGCAAAGCTCGCGGAGCAATCGCTCATTGCGCTGGCAGATGGAACGCATTACACGGCCAACGCCAACAACTACATGGTACATATTATGCAAAACGGCAGCGCGCTTCAGGTACGCGGAGGAAGTATTGAGAATTCAGAAGCCGCATTTGAACCGGATGTGTGGCGGCACTTTAAAATTATGATTGAGAATTCCGCCAATGCGCGCGGCAAGGCAAGCGTATGGGTGGATGGTGTGTTAATCGCCGAAAAGCTTGATTTTCGTGCAGGTAACAAAGGCCAGAGCCTAGACACGCTCATTGTCGGGAGCGGTTATTCTGTGAGCCATATGCAGGCTACGCAGGTGGCAAATATTAAGATCGCCAAGCTGGGTGCAAGCGACTGGGAAGCACCCCCTATACTGGATGTAGTAAACACTACTCAAACCAGTATTACGGTGCAATGGGAACATGCCAGCGGCAATCCAGCGCAATACCTTGTGCTTATTGACGGTAAACTCTCCGATATCATCGACAGCAGCATCAATAGCTATACCGCGGAAGGGTTGGCTGAGGCAACAAATTATCTGTTTGAGATACGCGCGCTTGATGCGGACGGCGTTACGTCGCAATTTGCAGCGAAACAAGAAATTAAAACCTATAATCCTAACGGTTTTTCTGTGCGGAAGGCGGACTTTTATTTGGTCGGTGATACGGAAACACCGATTGAGGAATTTATGCAGGGTAAAATCCGCGCAAAGCTAAATGTTACAAATGACAACTGTTCAAACAGCGACGTTACCGTATTGGCACTGCTGTATCGAACCACGAACGGCGTAAGACAGTTGATCGGCATGAACGCCGTGAATGGTCTCAAGGTAGAGCAAGGGACAGAACTGCCCGTGACAATCGATATATTGGCTACCGCACAAGCGAATTGCCTGGAAATCTGTCTCATTGATACAATCACCGGCGTAATGCCGTTAAGCCGAACGTTTACGCTTGAATAGGGGGTTCATATGAAAAAATTTCTGATAATTTTATTGGCACTGCTATTCGCGCTCCCTGTAGAAGCAGCGGAGTTTACGGTAACACAGGATGATAGCGGCGTGATTATCGTGACTGCTTCTGCGGACGCCGGAAAAAATGTGCATTTGCAGGTGCTCAAGGCAGACAAGGTAGATGACGATTTAAGTGGCTGTACGCCGGAGGAACTCATCAATGTAATCGCCTTTGAACAAACTGTAACCGCGGATGATAGAGGAAAGGCGGTATTCCGTTTTCGGATTGCTGGTGATACCGGCAACTACCAGATGAAGGTTCGCGCATATGGAGAGGACGCTGTCGCGCCGTATGTGTATCAATATTTTTCCTTGAATGAAATGCGGCAAATCGTCGAGATGGTGATTGCAGCAAAATCTTCGGATGACGTAAAGACAGCGCTTAGTACTAAAAATCTCGCGGGCTTGGGCATTACATCGCCCTTAGTTGATGAGGTGGATTTATCCGGCCTGTATCAGAGCATTTTTGAAATCCATGATACGTTCGACCTGGAAAAAATGAGCGAGTTTGTTGACGCAATCAATGAAGCGCTTGTGCTGGAGGGCCTGCGGCAGCGGGTAATCACTGATCCCTTTTTATATAACGATATATTGCGTTTGAGCGCACAGATTTCCTATCCGACGTATGACAAAATGTCCGGCGAGAACCAAGAGATTGTCAAAGGCAAGCTGATTGGCACAGCTTACGGCAACATCGCCGATGTGCAGAAACAGTTCTGCGAACAGACAATTTTGACTGCAGTAGCAAAACTGGAGTATTGGAAAAATCTGAGTCAGCTACTAAAGGATAATAACGCATATCTTCAAATTGATTTCAGTGTATATGACGGCAAAAACGGCGAAACCTACGAGATCGATTCTCAAATTGCCGGGAAGTTATTTTCAAGCACGGATGCGCTCAAGCAGGAATGGCGCCGCCTGCTCAATCAGCAGTCAAAACCGTCGAATTCCGGAGGCGGCAGCAGCCAGGGTGGTGGGGGAGGGTTTGTCATGAAGAATCCTTACCCAGAGCTGTTGGAAAACGATCCTGCGATTGTGCGCCCGCATGTAGATTTCGTCGATCTGGATGAGGCAGAATGGGCAAAAGAAAGCATCGATTATTTGTATATCCGCAATGTGATTAACGGCGTGGGCGGGATGCGTTTTGAACCGAATGCATTGGTAAAACGTGAGGAATTTGTAAAAATGCTGGTTTGTGCGCTGGGACTTTATGACGATGAAGCGATGTCCGATTTTTTAGATTCGAACTATTTGCAGTGGCATTACAGTTATGTTTCCAGCGCGTACCGGGCGGGGATTGTCGCGGGCATGGATAATGGTGCGTTCGGCATAGGCAACAATGTGACCCGGCAGGATATGGCTGTGATGTGTTTCCGAGCACTGAATTTGCCGTCAGGGGAATGCGGTTACGCCGATGCGGCAGAGATAGCGCCGTACGCGTCCGAAGCGGTGGGGGCACTCACGAAGGCTGGTGTGCTCAGCGGTGCAGAAAATCGGTTCAGACCAAACGATTCTGCTACACGAGCAGAGGCGGCAAAGATGATTCATAGGATCATGCTGTTAAAGGAGGCAGAATAAGTGTATAAAAATATGATGTTGAGCTTGTGTGCAGGAGTCCTGTGCTTCTGCATGCTGTTTTCAACGCCGGTCAGCGCCGGAGGATATACAGATATCGAATCGTCGGCATATGCGTCATCGATTCGATTGTTGTCGGCGCTGGGAGTTTTAACCGGGCAGGATGAACTTACGTTTGCACCCGACCGCAACGTGACGAGGGCGGAATTTGCCGCGATGCTGTGCAGACTCTATCCCCGTATTGAAATAAACGCGGCATCGACGGTATTTGCCGATGTTCCCGCCGACTACTGGGCGGCGAATGAGATTGGCACGATTAACCGACTGCAAATTATGAACGGAACCGACGACGGCATGTTCTTGCCAGAACAGAATATCACCTTAAATGAAGCTGCGAAGACCATGGTTGTCATGGCAGGGTATGATCAGCTTGCCAGCATAAAAGGAGGCTACCCAACAGGTTATTTTTTGGTTGCGAACAACAAAAAAATATTAAGAGGCGTTAACGGACTGGGTGACATGCCTGTTACACGTGCTGCGGCGGCAAAACTCCTGAATAATATGCTGCAAATACCCGCGCTGGAAGTCAACAAATTTGGCATGGATATCACGTATCAGGAGAGCAGCCTGCACACCAATTTCTATACGTTTTTAGGAATTGAGAAGGGGACCGGCATAGTGGAGGCAACCGAGATCACTTCGTTGAGCACACCGAATCGAGGGAGGAAAAACACTGTGATGATTAACGGTGTTCTGTACAATGTTGGTGAGACAGATGCCGCGCAGTATCTTGGGATGACGGTTGATTTTTATTATCAATACGACGAAATGGATTTGCAGGAACTTCGTTTTGTGCAGATCTCAGATGTCAAAAATACTTCGCTTACGCTTGAGGCGGACAGCATCATTTCCTATTCAGACAGGGTGTACAGCTATGAAGGTGACGACGATGGGGACGTCACGCAGGCACGGCTCGCGGACGATTTTCGCCTGATTTATAACGGACGCGCGTGCGCAGATGATTTCAATGCAGATTATATGAAACCGCTGGACGGAACGGTACGTCTGGTAGATTATAACGGAGATGGGCGCTATGATGTAGTTTTTGTCGAAGACTATGAGACGATCGTTGTCGGAGGGATTGATACTGACAACAAAACAATCTACGATATCAACGACCCAACAAAAAAAATAGTGCTCAATGACAATGCTTCCCGTTTAACGGTAGTCTTAAAGGATGCGGAAGGGAATCCGTTTCCGTTGGAAAAGCTTGCAAAGAATAATGTTGTCAGCGTGATAAAAAATGGCGATTACGCCAGTCTGGTTGTCAGCCAAAAGCAAGTTTCCGGAACGCTGGAGCAGTTTGGAAAAGATGAAGGCACTACATGGTATCAGATTGGCGGTACAATATATGAGCCAACCAACGAATTGCTTACATCAGGTCTTCCCGAGGCCCGAGCGGGTGATAATCTGACGCTGTATCTGAATCATAACGACAAGATTGCGCGCATCGCCATCGACACGGGAGCGGGAGAGATTGGTTTTCTTGCGCAAAAGAGTATGGAGAATACGAGGGCCGATTCTGGTATATATCTGCGCATCTTCACGGCAGACGGCGAGATGAAGGATTTTCAAGCACGTAAAATCCGGTGGAACGGTTCGTCTGGAAAGCTGGATGCAACAGAACTATATAATAAAATACCCACGTATACACTCGTTGAATACAGCGTGAATATCGAAGGCGAAATTACGGCATTGTCGATTCCTGACGCAATGGAACAGGCAGTGGACGGCCAACTGTTTTTGAGATCCGAAGGAAATTACCATGTTTATAAAAGCCGGGCGAAAACCTTTGGCGGGAAGGAAAATTTGATGGGCGACTGCGTGATTTTCAGTGTCCCTTCTGAGCAAAATGTAACGGAGAAGGACGAATATCAGATTCTTACCCCTGCTGACCTTGTGGATGGTACATACTACTCCTACGATGCATACGGTACCTCGAAGGAACGCGTTACTGCGCAGTACATACTTATGGTGGGGCAAGGCGACGCACAGATAACCGGGGATACAGGTTTTTCCATCGTCACGCGGGTTACACAGACCATCGATGAGGAAGGAATCAATACATATAAGCTGACACTGCTGAGCGGCAGCGGAGAATCCTCGGTTATCGTGAAAGATCCGAAACTTGTATCCCACAACAGTACGACAGTACTTGGTAAGAACATCTCAATTGATGAAGGAGATATTGTCCGCTGTGCCATCAACAACCGTGGACAGGTAATTGAGATCGAACTAGCGTACGATCTGGAAACGAATACATATATTGACCGCTCCGACAGCGCAAGGTATGATACTAAGCTGCGCACAATGTTTGGCTACGTGGGTGAGATTGAGGATACGGTGTTCCAGTTGCTTCGAATCCCAGAGGATGCCAACGGCAAACCCGATGCGAACGCGTCTCCGGAACTGATAGAATTGTGCACAACTGACGGTGCGAGAATTTATGTCTACGATTCTGAAAAGCCTAAAGGTAAGGTGCGAACCGGAACCTATACGGATTTGCTGTCGTACAGGCAAGCCGGCGCGAATTGTTCGAAGGTGTTTATTCATCTGCGTGCTGCTGTTCCGCAGACAATTGTGGTGTATAAGTAATACAAAACCGATGGGAAGGGAGACATGTGCGTAAATGGGAAGCATCTTGGTAATTGGCAGCATTATGATGGATTTTATCCTGAAAATCGATCGCATGCCCCAAGAGGGTGAAAGTATGTTGGGCAATGGTGTTCAAAACATCAACGGAGGCAAGGGCGCAAATCAGGCGGTAGCCGTTGCACGGCAGGAGATGGATACATATTTTTGCGGCAAGGTTGGTGAGGACGATTCCGGTCGAAGATTAGTACAGACGCTTCAGAAAATCGGGATTCATACGAATTATGTATCGGCCTGTGCCGGTACTCCTACGGGAATTGCATCAATTTTATTGGAGAAAAGCGGAGCAAACCGCATTATTGTGAATCCGGGTACAAATATGAAACTGACAGACGAGGATGTTGAGCGTGCGTTTAATCGAGATTATGAGGCGGTTGTGTTGCAGCTGGAAATACCGCATTCCGCCGTGCTTCAAGCCTGCCGTCTGGCGAAGAAAAAAAATATTCCGGTTGTGCTGGATGCGGGACCGGCACAGGATTTTCCACTCGAACAAATTGCGGGGCTTGAAATCCTTACCCCGAACAGAACCGAGGCGGAGGCACTTACTGGCATAGAAATCTGTTCTATGGATGGCGCAAAGCGTGCGGCAGAGGTACTAATACGGCGTAATGGGGCACGGTATGTCGTGATAAAAATGGGTG